>JAYVVB010000074.1:0-2547 GCA_043787455.1 Rhizobacter sp. | reverse complement strand
GACGAGCGTCTCTGGCCCGGCGCCTTCGTCACCATCCGCCTCGCGGTGCAGACGCTGAAGGGCGCGAGCGTGATTCCCCAGGCGGCGGTGATCCAGGCGCCGCGCGGCAAGATCGTCTACGTCGTCGACGGCGCCGGCAAGGCGTCGACGCGGCCGGTCGAGGTCGTCTACGCGAGCGGCGAGGACGCCATCGTCACCGGCGTCGAGACGGGTGAGAAGATCGTCCTCGACGGCCGCCAGAATCTGCGTCCGGGCTCGAGCGTCGTCGAGCGCGCCGCGAGCGACAGCGGCCGGCGCCCAGCCGGCGACGCTGCGGCTTCAGGCGCGACGTCACCGGCGGCGGCGTCCGGTGCCGCGACCGTCGCCCGCGGCACCTCGGCGTAGCGCGGCACGGCTCGCACGGAAAGCGATGCGATGAACCTGTCCGAGCTTTTCATCCGCCGTCCGGTGCTGACCGTGCTGCTCAACGCCGCGATCGTCGTCGCCGGCGTGATCGCCTTCAACAAGATTCCGGTCGCGGCTCTGCCGAGCTACAACACACCGGTCATCAACGTCTCGGCCCAGCTGCCCGGTGCGAGCCCGGAGACGATGGCGACCTCGGTCGCGCTGCAACTTGAAAAGCAGTTCCAGACCATCCCCGGCCTCGCCGTGATCAGCTCGAGCAACACCCTCGGCGCGACCTCGGTGACGCTCGAGTTCGACCAGGGACGCGACATCGATGCCGCGGCCGTCGACGTGCAGGCGGCGCTGCTGCGCACGGCGCGCCAGCTGCCGGTCGAGATGACGGTGCCGCCGGCCTACCGCAAGGTCAACCCGGCCGACGCGCCGGTGCTGTTCCTGGCGATGACCTCGCCGTCGCTGAGCCTCTCGGACCTGAACGACTTCGCCGAGCACCTGATCTCGCCGACGCTGTCGACGCTCGACGGCGTCGCCCAGGTCAACATCTTCGGCCAGAAGCGCTATGCCGTGCGCGTGCGGGTCCAGCCCGCCGCGCTCGCCGCGCGCAACATCAGCCTCGACGAGCTGACCAATGCACTGCGTGCCGCCAACGCCAACACGCCCGTCGGCACGCTCGAAGGGCCGTCGCAGACCCTGACGCTGCAGGCCAACCGCCAGCTGCGCAACGCCGCCGAGTTTGCCGAGCTCATCGTCAGCAGCAAGGGAGGCAACACGGTGCGGCTGAAGGAAGTCGCGGCCGTGGAGGACAGCTTCGAGACGGTCAAGACGTCGGCCTCGTTCAACGGCGAGACCGCGATTTCGCTCGCCATCCTGAGGCAACCCGATGCCAACACCGTCAAGGTCGTCGACGCAGTGCGGGCCAAGCTGGCCGGCTTCCAGTCGCAGCTGCCACAGTCGGTTCGCCTCCAGGCGGTGAACGACCGCTCGGTCTCGATCCGCGCCGCGTTGCACGACGTGACGCTGACCATGCTCGGCACGATCGCGCTCGTCGTTCTCGTCATCTTCCTGTTCCTGCGCCGCTTCGTCGCGACCGCGATCCCGACGCTGTCGCTGCCGGTCTCGCTGGTCGGCGCGGTGTCGCTGCTCTGGGCCTTCGGCTACACCATCGACAACATCTCGCTGCTCGGCCTGACCTTGGCGGTCGGCCTGGTCGTCGACGACGCGATCGTGATGCTCGAGAACATCATGCGCCACGTCGAGGCCGGCGAGGCGCCGTTCCAGGCCGCGCTGCGCGGCTCGCGCGAGGTCGGCTTTACGATCATCTCGATCTCGAGCTCGCTGGTCGCGGTGTTCATCCCGATCTTTTTCATGCCCGGCGTGATCGGCCTGCTCTTCCACGAGTTCGCGGTCATCGTCTCGCTCGCGATCGTCGCCTCGGCGTTCGTCTCGCTCACGCTGGTGCCGATGCTGGCGAGCCGATTCCTGAGCGACGAGGCGCACAAGAAGCCGCCGGGCGCCATCGTGCGCTCGTTCGAGCACGGCTTCGACGCGATGCTCGCCGGCTACACCCGATCGCTCGACCTCGCACTGCGCCATCGGACGAGCATCCTCTTCATCGCGCTGCTTACCTTCGTCGCGACGGCGTGGCTGTTCGTGACAATTCCCAAGGGCTTCTTTCCGCAAGAGGACATCGGCCAGATCAGCATGAGCACCGAGGCCTCGGAAGACATCTCGTTTCCGGCCATGGTGGCGCTGCAGGAGCGCGCCGCGGTGATCGTGCGGGCGGATCCGAACGTGGCGGTGGTCAGCTCGTTCAACGGCGGCAACAACAACACGCAGAACACCGGCCGCATGTTCATCACGCTCAAGCCCCGTGGCGAACGCCAGACGATGAAGCAGGTGGTCGAGGGCCTGCGCCGCAAGCTGCGCGACGTGCCCGGGCTGGCGGTCTACCCGCGGCCGATCCAGAACCTGCAGCTGGGCGGCCGGCCGAGCAAGAGCCAGTACCAGTACATCCTGCAGAGCGTGAAGGCCGACGAGCTGACCGACTGGGCTTCCCGGCTGCAGGAGCGGCTGCGCGCCGAAGGCGCCGTGTTCCGCGACGTCACCAGCGACGCGCAGCTGCGCGGCCTGCAGGCGCAGCTGAAG
>JAYVVB010000073.1:0-5300 GCA_043787455.1 Rhizobacter sp. | reverse complement strand
TGGGCGACGTGGGAGCACTTCCACGAGCTCGATCGCAAGGGCCTGATGATGTACGGCCAGATGACGGCCGGCTCGTGGATCTACATCGGCAGCCAGGGCATCGTCCAGGGGACGTTCGAAACCTTCGTGGAGGCCGGGCGGCAGCACTTCGGCGGCAGTCTCGCGGGCCGCTGGATCCTGACCGCGGGCCTCGGCGGCATGGGCGGCGCGCAGCCGCTCGCCGCGACTTTCGCTGGCGCCTCGTCGCTGACGATCGAGTGCCAGCAGTCGCGCATCGACTTTCGCCTGCGCTCGCGCTACCTCGACGAGCAGGCGAGCGACATCGACGACGCGCTCGCCCGCATGGCCGCGCACTCGAAGGCGAAGCGCGCGGTCTCGGTGGGTCTCCTCGGCAACGCGGCCGAGCTCGTGCCCGAGTTGCTGCGGCGCGCGCAGGCCGGCGGCCCGCGACCCGATCTCGTCACCGACCAGACGTCGGCGCACGACCTCGTCCACGGCTACCTGCCCGCGGGCTGGACGGTCGCGCAGTGGCAGGCGGCGCAGGCCGAGCCTGCGCGCCACGCCGCACTGCGCGATGCGGCGGCGAAGAGCTGCGCGACCCACGTGCAGGCGATGCTCGGCTTCCAGTCGCTCGGCATCCCGGTCGTCGACTACGGCAACAACATCCGCCAGGTCGCGTTCGACGAAGGCGTCGCCGATGCGTTCGCGTTCCCGGGCTTCGTGCCGGCCTATATCCGGCCGCTCTTCTGCCGCGGCAAGGGACCGTTCCGCTGGGTCGCGCTCTCGGGCGATCCCGACGACATCCGGAAGACCGATGCAAAGATGAAGGAGCTCTTCCCAGATGACGCCAGCCTCCATCGCTGGCTCGACATGGCCGGCGAGCGCATCGCCTTCCAGGGCCTGCCGGCGCGCATCTGCTGGATCGGCCTGGGCGAGCGCGATCGCGCCGGCCTCGCCTTCAATGCGATGGTGAAGTCGGGCGAGCTGAAGGCGCCGATCGTCATCGGCCGCGATCATCTCGACGCCGGCTCGGTCGCATCGCCGAACCGCGAGACCGAATCGATGAAGGACGGCAGCGACGCCGTCTCCGACTGGCCGATGCTCAACGCGCTGCTCAACACCGCCGGCGGCGCGACCTGGGTGTCGCTGCACCACGGCGGCGGCGTCGGCATGGGCTATTCGCAGCACGCCGGCGTCGTCATCGTCTGCGACGGCAGCGATGCCGCGGCGAAGCGGATCGAGCGCGTCCTCTGGAACGATCCCGCGACGGGCGTGATGCGTCACGCCGATGCCGGATACGAGATCGCAAGGGCGTGCGCGCACGAGCAGGGCGTGAAGATGCCGATGCTCGATGCCTGACGTCGTCTTCGGCCCCGCGCCGCAGGCGCTGGAGCAGCTGCAGTCGATCCATGCCGGCGCGGCGATGCTCGCGCTGAGCGACGACGCACGCGCGCGCATCGCCGCCAGCGCGGCGGCCGTGCAACGTGCGGCGGCGGGCGCTGCGCCGGTCTACGGCGTCAACACCGGCTTCGGCAAGCTGGCCGGCACGCGCATCGGCGCCGCCGACCTGGCGACGCTGCAGCTCAACCTGATCCGCTCGCACAGCGTCGGTGTCGGCGCGGCGCTGTCGCCGTCGGTCGTGCGCCTCGTGCTCGGCCTCAAGGCAGCGAGCCTCGCGCGCGGCCACTCGGGCGTGCGCGAGGCGGTCGTCGATGCGCTCGTTGCCGTGCACAACGCCGGCCTCGTGCCCTTCGTCCCGTCGCAGGGCTCGGTCGGCGCCTCGGGCGATCTCGCGCCGCTGGCCCACCTGACGCTGGCCCTGATCGGCGAAGGCGAGTTCGTCGTCGACGGCACCCGTCGGCCCGCCGCCGACGTGCTGCGCGAAGCCGGCATCACGCCGCTCGTGCTCGCCGCGAAGGAAGGCCTCGCGCTCATCAACGGCACGCAGGTCTCGACCGCGCTCGCGCTCGACGCGCTGCTCGCGTTCGAGCCGGTGCTCGAGGCGGCGCTCGTCATCGGCGCGATGACGGTCGACGCTGCGCGCGGCAGCGACGGCCCGTTCGATCCGCGCATCCACGCGCTGCGCGGCCAGCCGGGGCAGATCGACGTCGCGCGCTACTACCGCGCGCTGCTCACCGGCAGCGAGATCCGGCGCTCGCACCTCGAAGGCGACGACCGCGTCCAGGATCCGTACAGCCTGCGCTGCCAGCCGCAGGTCGTCGGCGCCTGCCTCGACCAGCTGCGCCACGCGGCGCTGGTGCTCGTGCGCGAGGCCAACGCGGTCACCGACAACCCGCTCGTTTTCGTCGGCGAGGGCGGCGCCGACGATGCCATCGTCTCGGGCGGCAACTTTCATGCGGAGCCGGTGGCGCTCGCGGCCGATGCGATGGCGGTGGCCATCGCCGAGGTCGGCGCGATCGCCGAGCGCCGCATCGCCATGCTGATCGACGCCAATGTTTCGCGCCTGCCGCCGTTCCTCACCGCCAACCCGGGGCTGAACAGCGGCTTCATGATCGCTCACGTCACGGCTGCGTCGCTGGCGAGCGAGAACAAGTCGCTCGCCCACCCCGCCAGCGTCGACAGCCTGCCGACGAGCGCGAACCAGGAAGACCACGTCTCGATGGCGACGTTCGCGGCGCGGCGCCTGCAGCCGATGATCGCCAACACGGCGCACATCCTCGGCATCGAGCTGCTCGCCGCAGCGCAGGGGATCGAGTTCCTGCGCCCGCTGGCCACCTCGCCGCCGCTCGAGGCGGCGCACGCGCTGCTGCGGCTACAGTGCGCTGCGATGCCCACCGACCGCCATATCGCTCCCGACATCGAGCGAGCCACCGCGCTCGTGCGCGACGGCTCGCTGGCGCGCGTCCTGCGAACCGTGCCCGGATTGCCGATGCTGTGGCAGCCGGCCTGAACGACATCTCCCCTCCCGAAGGAACCCCATGAAAAAGCACCTGCTCGCCCTCGCCGCCACCGCGCTCGTCGCCACGCTCGCCCACGCCGACGACACCAAGGTCGCGATCGCGATCTCCGGCTGGACCGGCTTCGCGCCGCTCACGCTCGCCAAGGAGACGGGCCTCTTCAAAAAGCAGGGCCTTGACGTCACGATCAAGAAGATCCCGCAGAAGGACCGCCACCTCGCCATTGCCTCGGGCGACGTGCAGTGCGCGGCGACGACGGTCGAGACCTGGATCGGCTGGAACGCCGCCGGCGTCGCGACGACGCAGATCTTCCAGCTCGACAAGAGCTATGGCGCCGACGGCATGGTGGTGAAGAACGGCATCGCCAAGATCAGCGACCTGAAGGGCAAGACCGTGGCCGCGAGCCCGCCGGGCACGTCGCCGTATTTCGCGCTCGCCTGGATGCTGAAGAAGAACGGCATGTCGACCAAGGACGTGAAGGTCGTCAACCTCGAGCCGCAGCCCGCGGCCAACGCGATCATCGCCGGCACCGAAGGCGTCGACGCCGCGATGACCTACGAGCCCTATCTCTCGGCCGTGCGCGCCAAACCCGAGGCCGGCAAGATCATCGCCACGACGCTCGACTACCCGATGGTGATGGACACCTTCGGCTGCACGCCGAAGTTCCTGGCCGAGAACCCGAAGGCCGCCAAGGGCCTGGCCGACGCCTACTTCGAGGCCGTCGACATGATCAAGGCCGAGCCGAAGAAGAGCTTCGAGATCATGGGCGCCGACGTCAAGCAGACGGGCGAGGCCTTCGAGGGCAGCCAGAAGTACCTGCGCTGGCAGGACCGCGCCGCCAACCAGAAGTTCTTCGCCGGCGAGCACGCCGCGTTCAGCAAGGAGGCGGCCGATTTGCTGCTCGAGGCCGGCATCATCAAGTCGATGCCCGACATGACGAAGTTGGCGGACACGCAATTCATCAAGTGACGCAGTGAAGCCGCTGACGCCGGTGGCGCCGGCGGCGCGTCTCGCACTCGGGGTCGCTTTCTTCGTCGTCTTCGTCGCGGTGTGGGCGGCGGCGACGCTGGGTGGTTTCGTCTCGAAGACCTTTCTCGCCGACCCGCTGACCATGGTCTCGTCGGGCTGGAACCTGCTGAGCAAGCAGGGCTTCGGCTGGGACATCGGCTGGACCGTCTGGCGCGTCTTCGGCGGTTTCGTCATCGCCGCCGTGCTCGCCTTGCCGCTCGGCATCGCGATGGGTGCCTACAAGCCGGTCGAGGCCTTCTTCGAGCCCTTCGTCAGCTTCGCGCGCTACCTGCCGGCGAGCGCCTTCATTCCGCTGCTGATTCTCTGGGCCGGCATCGGCGAGGCGCAGAAGCTCTCGCTCATCTTCATCGGCTCGTTCTTCCAGCTCGTGCTGATGATCGCCGTCATCGTCGGCAACACGCGGCGCGACCTGGTCGAAGCCGCTTACACGCTCGGCGTCGGCGACCGCAGCCTGATCCGGCGCGTGCTCGTCCCGGGCGCGGCGCCGGAGATCGCCGAGGTTCTCCGCATGGTGCTCGGCTGGGCCTGGACCTACGTCATCGTCGCCGAGCTGATCGGAGCCTCGAGCGGCATCGGCCACATGATCACCGACAGCCAGGCGCTGCTCGCCACCGACCAGATCATCTTCGGCATCATCGTCATCGGCCTGATCGGGCTGGCCAGTGACCTGCTCTTCAAGTGGGCGAACCGGCGCTTCTTTCCCTGGGCGGCGCTGGGACGATGAACATCCTCTCTGTTCGCGGCGTGAGCCGCACGTTCGCGTCGAGCCAGGGCGAGACGCTGGCGTTGCAAGCGACCGACCTGCAGGTCGACGAGAACGACTTCGTCACGATCCTCGGTCCTTCGGGCTGCGGCAAGAGCACGCTGCTGCGCATCGTCGCCGGACTCGATGTGCCGACCTCGGGTGAGGTGCAGCTCGACGGCCGGCGCATCGAGGCGCCGGGCGCCGATCGCGGCATGGTGTTCCAGAGCTACACGCTGTTCCCGTGGTTGACGGTGCTCGACAACGTCTGCTTCGGATTGCGCGAGCGCGGCCTGCCGCGCGCCGAGCAGCTCGAGGTCGCGCAGGGCTATGTCGTCAAGGTCGGACTGCAAGGCTTCGAGCGGCACTTTCCGAAGCAGCTCTCGGGCGGCATGCAGCAGCGCACCGCGATTGCCCGGGCGCTCGCCAACGGGCCGCGCATGCTGCTGATGGACGAGCCCTTCGGCGCGCTCGACCACCAGACCCGCGAGCTGATGCAGGAGCTGCTGCTCGGCATCTGGGAGGCCGAGCGCATCACGGTGCTGTTCGTCACGCACGACATCGACGAGGCCGTGTTCATGGGCTCGCGTGTGGTCGTGATGAGCGCGCGA
>JAYVVB010000072.1:0-8431 GCA_043787455.1 Rhizobacter sp. | reverse complement strand
GCGACGGCGGTCGAGATCGTCGACGCCGTGGCCGCGCTCAGTTGGCCGGCGGCGAGGACGAGATTGATCTCGGCGACCAAGGCTGCCGTGTCGTCGGCCAGCGCAAGCAGCGGGCTGTAGTTAGCGGCGAGGTCGCCGACCCCCTGCCCCGACATCGCGCGCTGCATGAAGTTGACCGTGCCGACGACCGACGACTCGTTGTTGAGCTGAAACTCGGGCGCGACCAGGCCGGCGGTCGCGATCGCGCTGTTCGGCGGCACGTAGCCGGGGCGGAAGAAGTTGAACACCGAGGGCGATCGCAGCGGGCTCTGCCCGAGCCGGGTCGACGGATCCGAGGTGTTGCCGATGCTCCAGGCGTCGCTCGCCGACGTCGCGTTCCAGGCCCGCGCCCAGCCCGAGAGCCGCAGCATCGGCTCGCGCATCTTGCCGGCCGAGCTGCCGGCAGCGACGGTCGCGCTGCGCGCTTCGTCGTCGAGCAGGATCGCCTTCAGCACCGCCCTGAGGTTGCCCTTGGTGCCGCTGCCGTCGTTGTTGAAGATCGTCGCGACGCGGGTCACGTAGGCCGGGCTCGGGTTGCTCGTCACGAGCCTCTGGATCAGCTGCCTCGACACGAACGGCGCGACGTTGGCATGGGCGAAGATCGTGTCGAGCGCGAGCTTCAGGCTCTGCACGCCGTCGGTGTTGGCCGCAATCGTCGAACCGAGGAAGCTCTTGGCGCCGAGCTCGTGCCGGGTCGGATACTGGATCATCGGCCGGCGCATGAAGTCCGGCGTCGCCGTGCCGACGGCGCCGCTCTGCCCCTGAAGATCGAAATCCCAGCCGGTGAAGACGCGCGCCAGGCCAGTGATGTCGGTGTGGGCGTAGGTGTAGGTTGACGCGCCGCCGGTGAGCGCCGGCGTGCCGTCGAGGTTGAGCTGCACCAGGCCGATCGTGAAGAGCTGCATCAGCTCGCGCGCGTAGTTCTCGTCCGGCAGCGACCCGCTGACCGGGTTGGCCTTCTGGCTGGCGCGAAAGGTGAGGTACATGCCCATCGCGGTGTTGGTCGAGACCTGCTGCATCAGCGTGCGGTAGTTGCCGAACGCGTAGGCCTCGAGCAGGTCGAGGTAGTTCGCCGCGGCGAACGCCCTCCAGCCACCGCCCGTGAGGCTGTCGATCGACGTCACCATGATTTCGGAGAGCGCGAGAGTCACGCGCTGGCGCAACGTATCGGGCGACGACAGGAGCTTCCTCCACGCACACGCATCGAAGCCCGCCTCGGAGTTCTTGTCCAGCGGATCGGCGAAGCCACCGGCGACGAGCGCATCCCAGCGTGTCGTCGACGCCGGCAAGGCGAACTGCTCGTCGATCCAGGCCGCGAAGCCGACGGCCTGCACATGTGCGATGTCGGCGCGCGTGACGCCCATCGACGCCTGGGCCAGGAAGCGTGAGGCCTCGCTCGCGCTCGGCGCCGCCGGCGGTGGGGGCGCGGGCGGCGGCGCAGGGGCGGGAGCGCCGCTCGACGAATCGCCGCCGCCGCCGCAAGCGGCCAGGATCGCGCTTGCAATCGCCGCGGCGATCGGCGTCGGGGCCGGCGCTCGTTCGATGACGTCGGCCGTCGTGTCGATCGGGGCGCGGGCTATGAATGTCTCTGCTGTGTCCATGGCTTCATCTCCTCAGCCACAGTGTCGTGCGAACCCGAGGGCAGCGAATGTACGGACTCGTCCCGAACGGTAAAGGCCGGTAAAGCGATGGGACCAAAGTCACGGCGCCCCTCTCGGCATGTCGGACGACGCTCGCTCAGGGTTTCGCGGTCGTGCCTGGATAGCGCTGCGGCAAGGTGACGTGCACCGTCGTGCCGCGGCCTTCGACGGAATCGAACTCGACGCTTGCGTCGAGCAGGTCGCACAGACGTTTGACGATCGCCAGGCCGAGCCCTTCGCCATGCGCCTGGCTGATCGGCCGCTCGTCTTCGTCGCCGCGGGCGGCGACAGCTGCGTCGGGCGCGTCTGCGCCGTGCGCGATCTCGGCGGGGGCGACTGCGGCGAGCGCGTTGGCCAGGGGCGCCCCCGGACCGGCATGGAACCCGGGGCCGGTGTCATCGATCGTGAAGCGCCAGCGAGCCCGATCGCCGGGCACGCCGTCGTGCCAGGAGAGCGCGACGCCGCCGGTACGCGTGTACTTGAGCGCGTTGAGCAGCAGGTTCTGGGCGATGCGACGGACCTTGACCGCGTCGCCCTCGACCGCGAGCGCCCCCGGGCCATCGGCCGAGAGGTACAGGCCCTTGCTCTCGGCCACCGGTCGCAGGTCGTCGGCGAGCCGGCGCAGCTCGGCGGCAGCGTCGAACGGGCCGACGTGGCGCTGCTCCTGGCCGGCCTGCAACCGGGCGAGCGAGGTCACGTCGTCGAGCAAGTGATGCAGCGAGGTGACGTTGTTGCGCAGCAGGCCGAGGAAGTCCTGGCGCCGTGCGGCAGGCAGGTCGGCGAAGGTGAGGCCGTGAGCGACGTTCGAGACCACGCCGAGATTGCCGCGCAGGTCGTGCGCCGCCTGCTGCCAGAGCTCGCCGCGCCGGCGCTCGAGCTCGCGCACGTCGGCGAGCGCGCGCTCGAGATCGAGGACGCTGCCCGCCGCCTCGATCCGCTCGAGATGGAAGTAGCGCTCCGCGCTCAGGCTCGTCGCCGCGCTGATCTGCTCGGCGAGCTTCAACCGGGCCTCGGCGAACACCGCGCGCGGCAGCGTCGGCTCGGAGCCGCTCAGGCGCTCGAACTCGAGCACCAGGCAGCGGTGCAGATGGCCCCACTCGCGCGTGACGTCGTGCAGGTCGTAGCCCTGCTGCCAGCGCTGCAGCCCGTGGACCTCGGCATCGCGCGCTTCCGAGTCCTCGGCCCGCGCCGACGCGTCGCCAGGCGCCGCAGCCAGGATGTCGGCGAAAGCGGCCAGCCAGTTCGGCAAGTGATCCTCGAGCTGGGCGCGCGGCAGGGAGTCGCCGGCCGTGACCTCGCCGTCACTAGCGATGGCCGTGCGCCAATCGGCCATGACGGCGGCGAGGCGGACCCGGAAACGGTCCGCCAGTGTTTGTCGCGCCGAGTTGATCGCATCGATGGTCACCGAACGATCCTACCCGGTCGCTCGAGCGCCGCGGCTACAACTGCGAGCCGAGCATCGACGCCAGGTGCTCGAGGAGCTTGTCGGTAAGCGGACGTTGCTGCCACTCGGCAAGATCGATGCGGCGCGAGCGGGCAAGGTCGGCGTCGAAGGTCTTCACCTGCTCGGTGGCAAAGCCGGAGTCGTAGATGTTGAGGTTGGCCTCGTCGTTGAGGCGAAACGAGCGATCGTCGAAGTTGGTCGAGCCGACCGAGACCATGTACTCGTCGACGATCATCACCTTGCAGTGGTACATCGTCGGCAGGTATTCGTAGATCTCGGCGCCCGCGGCAAGAAGCTCGCCCCAGCGCGCCTTCGAGGCGCTGCGCACGGTCTCGGCATCGGTATGCGCGCCCGGCGTGATGATCTGCAGTTTGACGCCGCGCTTCATCGCGTCGGTCATCCCCCGCACCGCCATCTCGTTCGGCACGAAATACGCGCTCGAGAGGCGAATCGTCCGCTTCGCCGCGGTGATCGACAGCAGGTACATCAGTTCCATGCTCGCGCTGCCGCCGTTCGGCGAGCTGCTGAACATCTGTGCCGGGCCGGCGGCCACCGACGCGAGCAGCGGAAAGTAGTCGGCGCCGTGCAGCACGGCGCCCGAAGTCTTGATCCAGTTGTCCATGAAGACGCTCTGCATCTGCGCGACGACCGGCCCTTCGACCTGGAAATGGGTGTCGCGCCAATGGTCCGGATCCTCGGCGTTGCCGGACCACTTGTCGGCGATGCCGACGCCGCCCGTGAAGCCGATGCGCCCGTCGACGACGAGAAGCTTCCGGTGCGTGCGGTTGTTGAGGCGGCCGAGGTGCGACCAGTGCGGGGGGTGGTATTTCTCGATTTCGATGCCGGCCGCCTTGAGCTCGTCGATCAGCGCCGCGTCCATCTTCGCCGAGCCGACCCAGTCGAGCAGCACATGGACCCGGACGCCGGCCCGGGCGCGCTCGGCCAGGGCGTCGGCGAACTCGCGGCCGATCGCGCCAGACCAGTAGATGTAGGTTTCGAAGTCGATCGTCTGCGCCGCGCCCCGGATGGCGCTGAGCATGGCCGGAAAGATCTGGTCGCCGTTGACGAGCGCCCGATAGCGGTTGCCGGCGATCACCGGCGGCCCGAGCAACACACCCATGACATGCACGAACTGCGGATCCTCGACCGAGTAGAGGCGCTCCAGCTCGTGCTGGATCTTCTTTTCGGGCGTCATGAAGTTGACTGCCACCAGCACCACCACGAGCGTCGCGAACAAGGCGACGATGGCAATCCACATGACCGATCTCCTTTTCATCGCCGAGGGAAGTGCGTATGGAGGCGGTGACGAAAGCGGAGCGCGTTCTCCATCAAGCGAGCGTGCGTACCGAAGCCTCGCGCTCCCATTGCCTCGTTTGCGCCGCGGCGATGAACGCGGCCGTGTCGGTGGCGGCGACGATGCCCGCATCCTTGGCGACGCCGGCCTTTTGCATCAGCGCCTGGCCGCCGCGATCGATCGCGATCGCCTTCAGGTGCCCGAACGCATCGCGTACCCAATCGATCGCCGCGCTTTCCTTGCCGAGGGCCTGCGCGCCCGCATCCGAGAGCAGTACCGCGACAGCATCGAACAGGATCGACGGAGTGCCTGCGAGCTGGCCATCTATGGCGAGCATGGAGCCATCGGCGAGCCTCGCGCCGCCGACCTTGGGGGCGACGATCTTGACGCCCGCCCCGGCCGCGGTCGCCGCCTTCTTCACGGCTCGCACCAAGTCGCCGTCGCTGCCGTCGGCGACGAGGATCGCGATCGAGCGGCCTTCTAGCGTCGCCTTCATCTTGCCGATGAGCTGCAGCGCGGGCGACGTGGGGAGGTCCTGCACCGGCGCAGCTGCGCGCGGTGCGGCCGGCAGCGGCGCGAGGGCCAGACCGTCGGCGATGCGGCGCGCCAGGTCTTCGTCGATGTGACGCAAATGCCCGACCATCGCCGCGCGGATGTGCAAGGCGTCGACCTTCGACAGCTCGAAGACGAGCGCCGAGGCAATGTGTGCCTGCTCGTGGCCCCCCTGGCTGCGATAGAACTGGCGCGCCTGGCTGTAGTGGTCGGCGCAGCTTTCGGCGCGGATACGGCCCTTGTCGCCGGTCTCGCTCACCCCGGCGCTGCGAAAGCCGAGCGCCGGCGCTTCGCGCGGCGAATCGGTCGAGAGCGAATTCGGCTCGTAGGCGACGCGCCCAGCCTGCGCTTGCATCTGCATGTGGCCGTCGCGCTGTTGGTTCGCGAACGGGCACTTCGGCGCGTTGATCGGCAGCTGATGAAAGTGCGGCGAGCCGAGGCGCGAGAGCTGCGTGTCGAGATAGGAGAAGAGCCGTCCCTGCAGCAGCGGATCGTTCGAGAAATCGATCCCCGGCGGAACGTGCGACGGACAGAACGCGACCTGCTCGGTCTCGGCGAAGAAGTTGTCCGGCCAGCGGTCGAGGACCATACGACCGATGACCTTGAGCGGCACCAGCTCTTCGGGGATGAGCTTGGTGGCGTCGAGGTGGTCGAATGGGAACGCGTCGGCTTCTTGCTCGGTGAAGAGCTGCACTGCGAACTCCCATTCGGGAAAATTGCCCGCCTGGATCGCTTCGAACAGGTCGCGGCGATGAAAGTCGGGGTCGGCGCCGGCGATCTTGACAGTCTCGTCCCAGATCGTCGATTGCAGGCCGAGCTTGGGCCGCCAGTGGAACTTCACGAAGGTCGACTCGCCGGCTTCGTCGAGCAGTCGAAAGCTGTGGATGCCGAAGGCCTCGACCATTCTTAGCGACCGCGGCAAGGTGCGGTCGGACATGATCCACATCACCATGTGCATCGCCTCGGGGGTGAGCGAGATGTAGTCCCAAAAGGTGTCGTGCGCCGTCGCCGCCTGCGGAAAGCCGCGGTCGGGCTCCATCTTCACGGCGTGGATGAGGTCGGGGAATTTGATCGCGTCCTGGATGAAGAAGACCGGGATGTTGTTGCCGACCAGATCCCAGTTGCCTTCCTTGGTATAGAACTTGACCGCGAAGCCGCGCACGTCGCGCGGCGTGTCGATCGAGCCGGCGCCGCCGGCGACGGTCGAGATGCGGGTGAAGAGCGGCGTCTTCACGCCGACCTCGGTGAGGATCTTTGCGGTCGTGTATCGCGACAGCGACTCGGTCAGCTCGAAGTAGCCGTGCGCCGCCGAAGCGCGCGCATGGACAACGCGCTCGGGGATGCGCTCGTGGTCGAAGTGGAAGATCTTCTCGCGCAGGACGAAGTCTTCGAGCAAGGTCGGCCCGCGCGGCTGCGCGCGCAGCGAGTTCTGGTTGTCCCGGATCGGGACGCCCTGGTTCGTCGTCAGCGGCGGATGGCTGCCGCCGGCGCTTTGATGCAACTCGCCGCCGGCCGCCACGGTCGCGTCGCCTCGCGATCGGTCAGGGGTGGTCGTTCTCTTGGCCATGTCGAGTTCCTTGTCGCAAAGGGAATCTCCCGGCCGGAGCACGGGAGGTCGAGTCGAGGCTCGCGTCGCGGCGTCGGCTTACTCGCCGCCGCGGTGCGAGGTCGCGGGCTCGTGGAACGTTTCGTTGCTCATCGCAATCTCCTGAAGGTCAAACAGCCTGCAGTCGACAGGCCTGACGTGGCGCTTCGAATATCGAAGTTTTCGACCTTAGGCAACGCACGGGCCCGCGACCATGCGGCAACGCGCCTGCTCGTTGCAGCGACCGTCCTGTGGTGACGTGGGAGAGGGCCTACGCGCTCGCGAGCTTGGCGTTTGCGGCAATAGCGGCGCGGCTCGGCAGAGACCAAAGTCCACGGCCCGGCCGCGCCTGCGCGGCACTCTCCACCGGAGCCGACATGACGCTATCCCGCCGCACATTCGCCGCCGCCTGGGCAAGCGCCCTCGCCGTGCCGGCCTGGAGCCAGGACAAGTGGCCGTCCAAGCCGATCACCTACATCGTGCCCTTCCCCGCCGGCGGCACGACCGACATCCTCGCCCGGCTGATCTCGCAAAAGCTCGGCCCGATGCTCTGCGCGACGATCATCGTCGACAACAAGGGCGGCGCCGGCGGCAGCGTCGGCTCCGAGCAGGCGTCGCGCGCCGCGCCCGACGGGTACACGATCCTCGGCGGCACAATCAGCTTGCACGCGATCAACGGCAGCCTTTATCCGAAGATCAGCTACGACCCGGTGAAGTCGTTCGAGCCGATCATCCTCATCGGCACCAACACGACCGTCCTCGTCGTCAACCAGGCCAGCCCCTTCAAGTCACTGCAGGACGTGATCGCTGCCGGCAAGGCGAGAAAGCCGCTCACCTGCGCGTCGGCCGGCAGCGGCACGTCGCAGCACCTCTCGCTCGAGCTCCTGAAGGCCAAGGCCGGCTCGACATCACGCACATTCCCTACAAGGGCAGCGCGCCGGCGATCCAGGACGTGATCGCCGGTCAGGTCGACATGATGTTCGACACCACCGTCGTCGCCGGCCCGCACATCGCGGGCGGCAAGCTGCGCGCGCTCGCGGTGTCGACGGCCAAGCGCGTGCCCAGCCTGCCGACGGTGCCGACCGTCGCCGAGAGCGGCGTGCCCGGCTACGAGGTCGTGTCGTGGCAGGCGATCTTCGCGCCCGCCGGCACGCCGAAGCCGATCGTCGATCGCCTCCACGCCGAGATCGCGAAAATCCTGCGCGAGCCCGATATCCAGGAGCGCCTCGGCAAGCTCGGCATGGACGGCGCCGACAGGACCATCGACCAGTTCGCCGCGTTCCAGAAGGCCGAAGTGACGAAGTGGGCGGCGGTGATCAAGAGCGCGAACATCAAGCTCGAGTGAACGCAAAGCGCAGCTCCTGCTCGGCTTTGGGAGTGAAGGTCACGACGCGCGAGTCCTTCGCCCGCATCGCCCAGCCGAGCTCGTAGAGCCGGCTCAGCAGCGCCGCGCCGAGCGCGCCGCCGAGATGGTGGCGCCGCTCGCCCCAGTCGACGCAGGGGCGGCAGAAGGCCCGATGACGTGCAGCCTCGCGCGCCGGTTCGATGCCGAACGAGCTGAACCACGCCGCGCCCGACGGCGTGAGAACAAGGCCGTCGCCACCGCCGGACGCGAGCACGCCGAGCGCGTGCAGCCCGTCGTAGACGATCACCGCGAGCTCGCCCGCGAGGTGGTCGTAGCAGACACGGGCCTTGCGCAGCGCCGGCTCGCGCGGACCGGTCACGAGGCGGACCGCGCCGGTGCGAAAGGCGACGCCCATCAGCGATCCGAGCAGCCGGGCGACGTCGCTCCCGGCGAGGCGGAAGTAACGGTGCCGGCCCTGCGCCTCGACCGTGAGCAGCCCGGCGTCGACGAGCTTGGCCAGGTGCGCGCTCAC
>JAYVVB010000071.1:0-13261 GCA_043787455.1 Rhizobacter sp. | reverse complement strand
ATCGCCGACGTCCACGACAGCGACCTCGGCGCCGCCGAAGCCGGCCTCCTCGAGCTCAGCCAGCGTCGTCGCGGCGAGCACGACCTCGAACCCGCCGAGCGCGCCGAGCCCCTCGGCGAGCCCGGCACGAACGAGCTTGGAAGGCGAGGCGAGCGCGATCCGAATCACTGTGGCGGCCGGCATCAGTGGCAGCGCCGCTCGTGCGGCCATTCGCCGACCTCGGCCTGCAGATCGAGCGGTTGGCCGCCGCGCAGCACCGCCAGCGTCACGCTCTTGCCGACGTGTGCGGCGAGCGCGAGGCGCAGCTCGCGCAGATTCGCGGCCGCGCTCTCGGCGGCGCGGACGATGATGTCGCCGATCCGGATGCCGGCGCGCTCGGCCGGCCCGCCCGAGGCGAGCGAGGTGATGAGCAGACCGCTCTGGCCTGCTGCCTCGGGAGCATCGGGCAAAGGCACGGCCTGTGCGCCGATGCCGAGCCAGGCGCGCGCGACGCGGCCGTGCGCGAGCAGCGCGTCGACGACGAGCGAGACCGTCGCCGCCGGCACGACGACGCCGTAGGTGCGCGAGAGCGCCGAGGTCGCGGTGCCGATCACCTCGCCCGAGGCGTCGGCGACCGGCGCGCCGGAAAGACCTTCGTAGACCCCGCCGTCGAGACGGATCAGCCGATCGACCAGGCCGCCGAGCCACGTCTGCCAGGGCCCGCCGACGCGGTTGACGATGCCGGCGCTCGCGATCGTGTCGCCCTCGGCGCCGCGGCCGACGGCGATCGCGAGATGCCCGGCCTGGACGGCGCCGGCCGAACCGAAGACGAGCGGTGCGACGCTCATCTCGTCGGCGAGCCGAAAGAGCGCTAGGTCGGTGGGCGAATCGATGCCGACGAGCGTCGCCGCGAGCTCGCGTCCGCCGGCGGCGACGAGCGTGAGGGCGGCCGGCGTGCGCCGAAAGACGTGGGCCGCGGTGACGACGAGGCCGGGCCGCCAGGCCACGCCCGAGGCGACGGCCGAGCGTCGGCCGATGACGGCGACCGTGCTCGCGCCGACGTGCTCGACGATCGCGGCGAGGCGATCGGATTGGGCGCGCAGCGGATCGACGCCGGCACTGGAAGCGTTGTTCATTGCAGAAAATCTCTCTTGAGACACGATGGCCGCAAGGTACGCCGCGCCCGCCGGCGACGAATCCGCCGAACGGCGGAGCCATCCTGCCCAAATGGGTCGGGACGAAGCGCTTGCAAGAGGCGTGCTCGACATCGCCGCGCACCACGGCCTGCTGCTCAATACACGATCGGATCGCGGTGTCGCGGCTCCTCGTGCAGCGCCCAGTAGGCCTCTTGCAAGCGCCGCGCGACCGGGCCGGGCAAGGGCTGCGGCAGCGGCTGGCCGTCGATCTTCGCGATCGGGATGACGCCGCCGCCAGTCGTGCTGAGGAAGACCTCGTCGGCGCCGGCGAGTTCGGCGGCGGGCACAGCCTCGACGCGCAGCGCGATCCCGCGCGCGCCGCAGAGTTCGATCACCGTGCGCCGCGACACGCCTTCGAGCACGCCGCGCTCGGGCGTGCGGACGACGCCGCCCTTCACCATGAAGACGTTGAAGCCCGGGCCCTCGGCGACGTTGCCGCCGGCGTCGACGACGCAGCTCGTGTCGGCGCCGCGGTCGTAGGCGTCGAAGAGCGAGAGCACGAGGTCGAGCCAGTGGTAGTTCTTGATCGTCGGGTCGACCGACTCCGGCGCGATGCGGATCCGCTGGCTGACATGCAGATCGATGCCCGACTTCTGCTTGTCGGGCGGCGCGATCCAGACGAAGGGCAACGCGTAGGCGTAGAACCGGTTGGTCGCCAGCCGGGGGTCGCGCGAGCCCGTCGGCGGCACGCCGCGCGTGCACACCATCGCGACATAGGCCTCGCGCAGGCCGCCGGCCTTGACGCAGCCGTGCAGGATCGCTCGCACTTCGGCGCGCGTGTATGGAATCGACATCCGCATCTTGGCCAGGCTGGCGAAGAAGCGGTCGAGGTGATCGTCGAGGCGAAAGAACGCGCCGTGCCAGGCGCTGGCCACGTCGTAGGTCGCGTCCGATCGGGTGAAGCCCCAGTCGAACATCGAGATCTTGGCTTCGGAGAGCGGCTTCCAGTCGCCGTCGATGAAGACCGAACCGCCTTCGAACTCGCCCGTCGTCACCGTTCGCATCGCTCGTCCTTCGCGCCACTGGCGCCCGTTGTCGACCGTTCGCGCCGCGCCGCTGTCGATCGGTCGCTCGCCGGCCCCGCCGCACGTCGCTGCCTATAGAGTCGCGCTCGTTCTGTGGAGGAGGATCCGAGATGCTCGAAGCCCGAGGCCTGTGCAAATCGTACGGCAACCGCAAGGTCGTCGCCGACCTCTCGCTCGCCGTCGGCGCCGGCGAGATCGTCGGCCTGCTCGGCCCGAACGGCGCCGGCAAGTCGACGACGGTGGCGATGCTCTGCGGCCTCGTCGGCGCCGACCGCGGCCAGGTCTTCGTCGGCGCCTGCGCCGATCGAGTCGAGCTCACGGAGACGAGCCTCGACGCGAAGCGACGCATCGGCATCGTCCCGCAGGAGCTCTCGATCTACGAGAACCTCGGCGCGGCCGCGAACCTGAAGCTCTTCGGCGCGCTCTACGGTCTCTCGGGCGCGCTCCTGTACGAGCGCGTCGACGCGGCGCTCACCCTCGTCGGCCTCGCCGACCGCGCGAAGGACAAGCCGAACACGTTCAGCGGCGGCATGAAGCGGCGCCTCAACATCGCGGCCGCGCTCGTCCACGACCCCGACGTGCTGCTCTTCGACGAGCCGACGGTGGGAGTCGACCCGCAAAGCCGCAACGCCATCTTCGACAACCTCGAGGAGCTGCGCCGCCGCGGCAAGGCCCTGCTCTACACGACGCACTACATGGAAGAGGCCGAGCGCCTGTGCGACCGCGTCGTCATCATGGATCACGGCGAGGTCGTCGCCAGCGACACGTTGGCCGGTCTTTATCGCCGCCTGCCGGCGGCCGAGACGCTCGAGCTCGAGGTCGACGGCCCGGTCGATCTCGTCGCCCTCGCGCGCGAGCCGGGCATAGAGCGTCCGGCGCAGGACGGCGCACGTCTCGTCGTGCACGTCGCCGATCTCGCCGGCGCCGCGCCGACGCTGTTGCTGTGGTTGAGCGCACGCGGCCACAAGGTGCACCGCATCGCCTCCGGTCGCGCCGACCTCGAGGACGTCTTCCTGTCGCTCACCGGCCGTCAACTGAGAGACTGAGTCATGAACCTTTCTGCCTTCCGCGCACTGGTCCGAAAGGACCTGGTGCTCTACTTCTCGAACCGGCGCGCGCTCGTCATGTCGATCGCCGCGCCGATCGTCATCGCCGCATTCTTCGGCTCGATCTTCGGCGGCGGCGACGGCGACAGCAGCAAGCCGTCGCGGATCCCGATCGCCTTCGTCGATCGCGACTCGAGCGCGCTCAGCCGGGCCGTCGCCGCGTCGATGAAGGCCGACCCCGCCTTCGACGTCAAGATGCTCGACGAGCCGACGGCGATCGCCCTCGCCCGCGAAGGCAAGGTGCGCGCCGCCGTCGTCCTGCCGGAGGGCTTCGGCGAGGCGGCGCCGCGCGCCTTGCTCGGCGCCGGCGCGAGGCCGCAGATCGCGGTCCATTTCGACCCGTCGCAGGCGACCGTCATGCCGTTGGTGCGCGGGCTTCTCACGCAGCACGTGATGAAAGCCGTCGGCGACAGCCTCGGCACGGGCGGCGCGGCGGCGTTCAGCCTGCCCTTCACGCTCCAGGCCGAGGCGTCGACCGCCGTGCCCAAGATGCCGTACAACAGCTACGCCCATTCGTTCGCCGGCATGGGCGTGCAGTTCATCCTCTTCATGGGCATCGAGGTCGGCGTCGGCGTGCTGCTGGCGCGCCGCCTGGGCTTGTGGAAGCGGCTGCGCGCGGCGCCGCTCTCGCGCACGATGCTCCTCGGCAGCCACATCGCCAGCGGCGCGATCACGGCGCTCGTCCTGCTCGCGATCATCTACGCGGCAGCGATCCTGATCTTCGACGTGCGCATCGCCGGCAGCGTCGGCGGCTTCGTCGGCGTCGGGGTCGCCTTCGCCCTGCTGACGTCAAGCTTCGGCCTGCTGATCGCGGCGATCGGCAAGACGCCCGAAGCGACGCGCGGCCTGGCGATCTTCGCGACGCTGGTGATGGTGATGCTCGGCGGCGCGTGGGTGCCGGCCTTCGTCTTCCCGCCGTGGCTGCAGACCGCATCGCTCGTCGTGCCGACGCGCTGGGCCGTCGACGGCCTCGACGCGATGACCTGGCGCGGCCTCGGCTTTTCGGCGGCGATCGGACCGATCGTCGTCCTGCTCGGCTTCAGCGTCCTGTTCGCCGGGCTCGCGATCTGGCGCTTCGACTGGGAGGAGCCGCGCGGCTGACGCGGGCCAGCGACGCCGGGCAATGGTGCGTCACTCGAAGTCGACGAGCTCCGCGCCCTCGGCGACCTGATCGCCGGCGGCGTAGCGATACGCCTTGACCGTGCCGGCGCGCGGCGCGCTGATGGTGTGCTCCATCTTCATGGCCTCGAGCACGAGCAGCGGCGCGCCCTTGTCGACCTTCGCGCCGACCGCGGCAAGATGAGCGATGACCTTGCCCGGCATCGGCGCCATCAGCCCGGCGCCTTCTTCCTCGTGCTCGGCGCCGATCATGCCGAGCGGATCGACGAAGGTCGCGACGAAACTCTTGCCGTCGACGAAGACGTGGCGCCGCTCACCCTGGGCGACCACCGTCGCCGCGACCCTGCGCTCGCCGAGGATCGCCTCGATCGGACCGTTGCCGTGGAGCACGGCCGTGGCGGTGACGCGCGTGTCGCCGAGCGCGAGCTCCCAGCCGCCGCCGGGGATCGCCGTGGCATCGACCTCGCGCGTCCACTCGCCGATGCGAAAGCCGAGGCGGCGCGCCGCCCGGCCGTTGATGCGCCAGCCGTCGTTGAGCATCCATGGCGAGCCGGGGTCGGCGGAACGCTCCGCGACGCGTCTCGCCGTACCGGCATCGCGCTCGACCTCGGCGAGCCCGGCGACGAGCCAGACCTCGGTCGCAGGCGCGCTCGGCTCGGGGAACAGCGACGCGTGCTCGCGCTCGATCAGCGCCGTGTCGAGATCGGCCTTCGCGAACGACGCGGTCGCGACGAGCCGGCCGAGGAAATCGACGTTGTTGGCGACACCGACGATCCGCAACTGTGCGAGCGCGTCACGCATCCGGCGCAGGGCGGCAGGCCGGTCGCTGTCGTGGACGATGAGCTTGGCGATCATCGGGTCGTAGAACGGCGTGATCGAGTCGCCTTCCTCGACGCCGGTGTCGATGCGCACGTGGGCCGAGACGTGCGGCGTCGTCAGGTGGACGAGCCTGCCGGCCTGTGGCAAGAAGCCGCGGTCGGGATCCTCGGCGTAGATGCGTGCCTCGATCGCGTGGCCGTGAATCGTGAGCTGATCCTGGCGCAAGGGCAAGGGCTCGCCCGCGGCGACGCGCAGCTGCCACTCGACGAGGTCGAGGCCGGTGATCATCTCGGTCACCGGATGCTCGACCTGCAGCCGCGTGTTCATCTCCATGAAGTAAAAGCGGCCGTCGGGATGGGCGATGAACTCGACCGTGCCCGCGCCGACGTAGCCGACCGCATTCGCCGCTTCGACCGCGGCCCGGCCCATCCCGGCACGACGATCGGCCGTCATCCCCGGCGCGGGCGCTTCCTCGAGCACCTTCTGGTGCCGGCGCTGCACCGAGCAGTCGCGCTCGAACAGATACACGCACGCACCCTGCGTGTCGGCGAAGACCTGGATCTCGATGTGGCGCGGCTTGAGCACGTATTGCTCGACGAGGACGCGGTCGTCGCCGAACGCGCTCTTCGCCTCGCGCCGGCACGAAGCGAGCGCGGCGTCGAAGTCGGTGGCCGCGTCGACGCGGCGCATGCCCTTGCCGCCGCCGCCGGCGCTGGCCTTGATCAGCACCGGAAAGCCGATGCGGCCGGCCTCGCGGGCGAGCATCGCGGGGTCCTGATCGTCGCCGTGATAGCCGGGCGTGAGCGGCACGCCGGCCTTTTCCATCAGCTGCTTGGCCGCCGACTTCGAGCCCATGGCGCGGATCGCCGACGCCGGCGGGCCGATGAAGACGATGCCCGCCTCGGCGCAGGCGTCGGCGAAGGCTGCGTTCTCGGAGAGAAAGCCATAGCCGGGATGGACAGCCTCGGCGCCGGTCGCCAACGCAGCGGCGACGATCCTGTCGGCGACGAGGTACGACTCGCGCGCCGCCGCCGGGCCGAGGCGCACGGCCTCGTCGGCGAGGCGCACGTGGCGCGCGTTCGCATCGGCGTCGGAGTAGACGGCGACGGTCGCGATGCCCATCTTGCGCGCGGTCTTGATGACGCGGCAGGCGATCTCGCCCCGGTTGGCGATCAGGATCTTCGAAAACACTCTGTCTCCTCTTCCTCCCTCTCCCGCAAAGCGGTAGAGGGAATAAATCATCACATCCGGAACACGCCGAACTTGGTCGCCGGGATCGGCGCGTTCAAGGTCGTGGCGAGCGAGAGGCCGAGGACGCGGCGCGTGTCGGCGGGGTCGATGACGCCGTCGTCCCAGAGACGCGCGCTCGCGTAGTACGGGTGGCCCTGGTGCTCGTACTGCTCGAGGAGCGGCGCCTTGAACGCGCGCTCCTCCTCTTCCGACCAGGTGCCGCCGCGCGCCTCGATGCCGTCGCGCTTGACGGTCGCGAGCACCGCCGAAGCCTGTTCGCCGCCCATGACGCTGATGCGCGCGTTCGGCCACATCCAGAGGAACCGGGGCGAATAGGCGCGGCCGCACATGCCGTAGTTGCCGGCGCCGAACGAGCCACCGATCAGCACCGTGAGCTTGGGCACCTGCGCCGTCGCGACGGCCGTCACCATCTTCGCGCCGTCGCGGGCGATGCCGGCGTTCTCGACCTTCTTGCCGACCATGAAGCCGGTGATGTTCTGCAGGAAGAGGAGCGGCACGCGCCGCTCGCAGCAGAGCTCGATGAAGTGCGCGCCCTTCTGCGCCGATTCGCTGAAGAGGATGCCGTTGTTGGCGATGATCCCGACCGGCATGCCGTACAGGCGCGCGAAGCCGGTGACGAGCGTCGCACCGTAGCGCGCCTTGAACTCGTCGAGGCGCGAGCCGTCGACGATGCGGGCGATGACCTCGCGAACGTCGTAGGGCTTCCTCGTATCCTGCGGGATGACGCCGTAGATCTCCTTCGCATCGTAGAGCGGCTCTTCGCTCGGCTCGTGCGTCACCGTCTCGGACTTGGTGCGGTTGAGGCTCGCGACGATTCGCCTCGCGATCGCGAGCGCGTGGCGGTCGTCGTCGGCGAGGTGGTCGGCGACGCCCGACAGGCGCGTGTGCACGTCGCCACCGCCGAGCTCCTCGGCCGTGACGATCTCGCCGATCGCCGCTTTCACCAACGGCGGGCCGCCGAGGAAGATCGTGCCCTGGTTCTTGACGATCACGGTCTCGTCGCTCATCGCCGGCACGTAGGCGCCGCCCGCCGTGCACGAGCCCATCACGACCGCGATCTGGGCGATGCCCTGCGCGCTCATGTTGGCCTGGTTGAAGAAGATCCGGCCGAAGTGCTCGCGATCGGGAAAGACGTCGTCCTGGCGCGGCAGGAAGGCGCCGCCGGAGTCGACGAGGTAGATGCACGGCAGCCGGTTCTGCAGCGCGATCTCCTGCGCGCGCAGATGCTTCTTCACGGTCATCGGGTAGTAGGTGCCGCCCTTCACGGTCGCGTCGTTGGCGACGATCATGCATTCCTGCCCGTGGACGCGACCGATGCCCGCGATCATCCCCGCGGCCGGCGCTTCGCCGTCGTACATGCCGAAGGCGGCGAGCTGGCCAATCTCGAGGAAGGGCGCGCCGGCGTCGAGCAGGCCGTCGACGCGCTCGCGCGGCAGGAGCTTGCCGCGCGCGACGTGACGCTCGCGCGACTTGGCGTCGCCGCCAGCCGCGATCTCGGCGGCACGCGCGTGCAGGTCGGCGACCTGAGCCTGCAGGAATGCGGCGTTGCTGCGGAAGTCTTCTGAGCGCGTATCGATGCGCGATGTCAACGCGGGCATGGCTCTCCGGAGGGTCGTTGTGGTCCCGACCCCGAGCTTAACGTCAGGTCGCGCCGTGCGACTCGACGTAGAGCGCGTACACCGAGTGGCAACTCGCCCTGTACAGGCGGTTGTTCTTCGGCCCGCCGAGGCACAGGTTCGCACAGCGCTCGGGCAGGCGAATGTGGGCGATGGCCTTGCCCTGCGCGTTGAACACGCGCACGCCGTCGAGATCCTCCGACTTGCCCTTGAGCTGATAGACCTTGCGCCCGCCGACGTCGGCGGGCTCCGATTCGAGAGCGCCGTTGCTGCCCCAGCCGCACCAGAGATTGCCGTCGCGATCGACGCGAAAGCCGTCGAGCGCACCCTGGTCGGCCGCGTCGATCAGCTTGGTCTTGTTGGCGAGCGAGACACCGTCGGCGCCGACGTCGTAGCTCCAGATGCTGCGGTTGGGCGTGCCCTTCCACTCGATGACGTAAAGCTTCTTCTCGTCGGGCGAGAAGGCCAGGCCGTTCGGGTTGACGAGGTCGGTCAAAACGGCCGCGATCTTGCCGTCGCTGCCGATCCGGTAGACGTTGGTGGTCGCCTGCTCGGGCTTGGCCCTGGAGCCCTCCCACTCCCCATTGATGCCGAAGAGCGGATCGGAGAACCAGACGCTGTCGTCGGACTTGACGACGATGTCGTTGGGCGCGTTGAGCCGCTTGCATTCGAAGCCGTCGGCCAGCACAGTGATCCTGCCGTCCTTCTCGGTGCGCGTGATTCGCCGCGTCACCGAGTGCTCGCACGTCACCAGGCGCCCCTGGCGGTCGCGCGTAGTGCCGTTGGCATAGTTGGCCGCGCTGCGAAAGACGCTGACGCTGCCATCCTTCTCGCTGAACTTCATGATCCGGTCGTTCGGGAAGTCGCTGAAGAGAAGGTAGCCGCCTTCCGGGAAATAGGCAGGCCCCTCGGCCCAGCGCAGGCCCGTCGCGACCTGCTCGATCGTGCTGCTGTAGAGGCGGTACTTGGCGAAGCCGGGATCGAGATCTGCACCGCCGGATCGGGATAGCGCCGGTTCGGCTTGAACTCGAACGACTAGGCGACGGCGCTGCCGCCGAGGGCGGCGAGCCCCGTACCGGCTGCGGACGCGAGGAAGCTTCGGCGGCTCGTGGTGCGCTCTTGTGGCATGGCTTGTTTCCCGGGTGTAAAAGAGGAGTCTTCTCAGCGGTCGAGCGCCGGGCGCTTGGGATCGAAGGTCCAGCCCGGCATCAGGTACTGCATCGCCACCCTGTCGTCGCGCGCGCCGAGGCCGTGCTGGAGATAGAGCTGGTGCGCCTTCACGACCTCGACCATGTCGAGCTCGACGCCGAGGCCCGGCTGCTTCGGCACGTCGACGAGGCCGCCCTTGATTTGCAGCGGCTCCTTCGTCAGGCGCTGGCCGTCCTGCCAAATCCAGTGAGTGTCGATCGCCGTGACTCGGCCGGGCGCCGCCGCGGCGACGTGCGTGAACATCGCGAGCGAGATGTCGAAGTGATTGTTCGAGTGCGAGCCCCAGGTGAGGCCCCAGTCGCGGCAGGTCTGGGCGACCCGCACCGAGCCGGCCATGGTCCAGAAGTGCGGGTCGGCGAGCGGGATGTCGACCGACTGCAGCGCGAGCGCGTGGGCGAGCTGGCGCCAGTCGGTGGCGATCATGTTGGTCGCCGTCGGCAGACCGGTGGCGCGCCGGAACTCGGCCATCACCTCGCGCCCGGAGAAGCCGTCTTCGGCGCCGCACGGGTCTTCGGCATAGGCGACGATGCCGCGCATGTCGCGCATCAAGCGGATCGCGTCCTTCAGCAGCCAGCCGCCGTTCGGATCGAGGGTGACGCGGGCGCGCGGGAAGCGCTGGTGCAAGGCCCGGATCGCGTCGATCTCCTCCTCGGCGCGCAAGGCGCCGCCCTTCAGCTTGAAGTCGTTGAAGCCGTAGCGCTCGTGCGCCGTTTCGGCGAGGCGAACGATCGCCTCGGGCGTCAGCGCCTTCTCGTGTCGAACGCGAAACCAGTCGTTGTCGGCGTCGGGCGCGCGCGCATAGGGCAGGTCGGTCTTCCCCGCGTCGCCGACGTAGAAGAGGTAGCCGAGCATCTCGACAGCATCGCGCTGCTGACCTTCGCCGAGCAGCGCGGCGACGGGCACGCCGAGGTGCTGGCCGAGAAGGTCGAGCAGCGCCGACTCGATCGCCGTGACCGCGTGGATCGTCGTGCGCAGATCGAAGGTCTGCAGGCCGCGACCGCCGGCGTCGCGGTCGGCGAAGGTGCGCTGGATCGTCTGCAGCAGCCGCTGCTGCGAGCCGAGCGGCTGGCCGACGACGAGCTCGCGCGCGTCTTCGAGCGTCTGGCGGATCTTCTCTCCGCCGGGCACTTCGCCGACGCCGCTGCGACCGGCGCTGTCCGTGAGGATCAGCAGGTTGCGCGTGAAAAACGGGCCGTGCGCGCCGCTCAGATTGAGCAGCATGCTGTCGCGGCCGGCGACGGGGATGACCCGAAGCGCCGTGATGACGGGCGTGGAAGAAGCAGTCATGGCCGCCGGATTGTCGGCGATGACCGGCGTCGCTCGGAGCGACGCGCGCGCCGTTCCTAGAAGCTCGTCCGGCCGTCGTTGGTGCCGGTCTTCGCGCCGGCAGCGTCCCGGGCGAATGCGCCGGCGGCGCCCTTCTTGCCGAATGCGGGGCGCGTGACGTTCAGAGCGCGATCGGGTCCGCGACGCTCGATCCTCGCGTCGCCCGCGGCGCCGGTCGAGGCGACGCCGCGTGCATCGTGCGAGAGCTTGAAGGTCGCCACGGCATCGACGAGCTGACGCGCCTGGCTCTTGAGGCTCTCGGCCGCGGCGGCGCTCTGCTCGACGAGCGCCGCGTTCTGCTGCGTCGCCTGGTCCATCTGGCCGACGGCCTCGCCGACCTGGGCGACGCGGGCGCTCTGCTCCGAGCTCGCGGCGCTGATCTCGCCCATGATGTCGGTGACGCGCTTGATCGAGCTCACGACCTGGGTCATGGTCGCGCCGGCGCGATCGACGAGCGCCGTGCCCTGCCCGACGCGCTCGACGCTAGTGTTGATGAGCGCCTTGATCTCCTTGGCGGCGTCGGCCGAGCGGCCGGCGAGGCTGCGCACTTCCGAGGCAACGACGGCGAAGCCGCGGCCCTGCTCGCCGGCGCGGGCCGCTTCCACCGCGGCGTTGAGCGCCAGGATATTGGTCTGAAAGGCGATGCTGTCGATGACGCCGATGATCTCGGCGATCTTTTTCGACGAATCGTCGATGCCTTTCATGGTGTCGACGACCTGGCCGACGACCTCGCCGCCCTGGATCGCGATCGTCGACGCGCTGAGGGCGAGCTGATTGGCCTGGCGCGCGTTGTCGGCGTTCTGCTTGACGGTCGAGCTGAGTTGCTCCATCGACGCGGCCGTCTCCTCGAGCGCCGCCGCCTGCTCCTCGGTCCGCTGGCTCAGGTCCTGGTTGCCCTGGGCGATCTCGGCCGAGGCGGTGGCGACGCTCTCGGAGTTGGCGCGCACGTTGCCGACGACGTCGGCCAGGCTGGTCTGCATGTCGGCCACGGCGTTCATGAGCTCACCGATCTCGTCCGCGCCGGGCGCGGGCAGCCTGCCGGTGAGATCGCCCTCGGCGATGCGCCGCGCGCTCGCCACCGCGGCGCGGATCGGCACGACGATGGACCGGGTCAGCATGAGGGCGAGCAAGGCGCTCAGCGCCACGGCCAGGGTGCCGATGCCGACGGTGAGCCAGGTGCCCGTCGCCGCATCCTGCCGGGACTGAGCGAGCACCGAGGCCACGCTGTCGCGCTGATGACGGGTGAAGGCATTGAATGCCGCCAGATAGACCTCGGCCTTGGGCTTGACGTCGGCTTCGAGCAGCGCCGCGACGTTGCCTCCGGCCTTCTTCTCCTTCAGAAGCTGGCCGCGCGCTTCGCGATACTTCTCGCGCGCGGCGTCGATCTCCTTGCGCAGGTCGTTCTCGGCGGGCGTCTGCGTCATCGCCTGGATCCGCTTGGCGATCGCGCTGATCGCCTCGGTCGTGACATCCATCTCGCCTTGCCATGCAGCCAGGTGCGACGCATCGGCGTCGCGCACCGCGGCGACGGTGCGAACCCAGTTCAGCTCGACCGCGTCGTGCCACTGGATCGCCAGCGCCAGCTTCTCACTCTCGGTCGTCCCGAGCGCCTCGGCCGTCGCCGCGATGTTGTTGATGCGCCAGACGCTGGCCGCCAGGCCGATCGTGACGATGACCAGGATGGCGCCGAACGTGGCGCCGAGCCGGGTGCCGATTCGAAGTTGCCGCAGATGCTTCATGAATGCCTCCGGTCGACGCGGATGGACGTCGTGCACCGAAGGCATATCGGTTCAGCATCGTCGAACTGAAACCAACGCGCCCCGAGATGAGGCGCCTTGGTCGCTCGGTCGTGCCGAACCTCACTGCGGACGAGAGGAGCGCCGGCTCGGCGGCTCCTCTACCGTTCGACTCAGCGCGGAGAGCCGTGATGCCGTTGTACGTGGTCTTGACCGCACCGAAGGTCGTGGCCTGGAAGTCGGCCATGTCGAAGATCAAACTGCCGACCGTTCAACCGGCACCGAGTCCGTCGAACGTGAACGTGACGACAGGGCCCGCCTGCGGGCTGAAGCCCGGGTGGGTCGTGCTGTAGGTGTCGGTGAACCGGGCGCCGTTGGTGGCCGCCTTCTCGGCGGCGCTGCGGCCGTCGCAGTCGGCAGTGGATCCGTTGAGCGGGTGGTCGCCGTTATCGGGGATGCCGATGCCGTAGCCGTCGTTGTCGCCGATGACCCAGGTAGTGGCCGAAGCCGAGCCGATGCACGCGGCGGGCTTCGGACCAACCCCCGGTTCGGGGGCGGCGGACATGGCGGCAGGCCCGCCTACATGCTCTCGGCGTACAGCTCGCGGCCGATCAGCATGCGCCGGATCTCGCTCGTGCCGGCGCCGATCTCGTACAGCTTGGCGTCGCGCCAGAGGCGTCCAACCGGGTACTCGTTGGTGTAGCCGACGCCGCCGAGCGCCTGGATCGCCTCGCCCGCCATCCACGTCGCCTTCTCGGCCGAGTAGAGGATGGCGCCGGCGGCGTCCTTCCTGAGCGTGCGCGAGTGGCCACCTCGATCGCACGCCTGGCCGACGGCGTAGACGTAGGCGCGCGACGCCGACCAGGTCGTGTACAGGTC
>JAYVVB010000070.1:0-7426 GCA_043787455.1 Rhizobacter sp. | reverse complement strand
CACGCGCTCTTGCCGTACGGGCGCGAGGCGATGTCGATTGCGTTCTTGAGCACGCCCGGCACTGAGCGGTTGTACTCCGGCGTCACGAAGAGCACCGCGTCGACGTTGGCGATCGCTTGCTTGAACGCCGCGGACGGCGCCGGCGGCGCGGCGTCGTCGTCCTGGTTGTAGAGCGGCAGCGCGCCGATCTCGACGATCTCGAGCGTCATCGACGGCGGCGCCATCGCTTTCAGCGCGAGCGCCATCTTGCGGTTGAACGAGCCTTTGCGCAGACTGCCGACGAGCACGGCGACGCGATGGGAGGTAGCCATGGTGGTTGACCTTTTCGAAGGGGGGTGAAGCCTCGATCGCCGATGATGCCCCGAGCGCGAACCGACGCAAGACCCGACGATGAACAAGGCCTTCACCCGCGAGACCGACCACGAGCCCGACGAGGACGACGACATCGCCACGCCAGCGTTGCCCGTCGGCGCGAAGAACTACATCACCGCCGCCGGCTTCAAGCGCCTGCGCCGCGAGCTGATGACGCTCCTCGACGACGAGCGTCCCAAGATCGTCGAGATCGTCTCGTGGGCGGCGAAGAACGGCGACCGATCCGAGAACGGCGACTACCTTTACGGCAAGAAGCGATTGCGCGAGATCGACCGGCGCATCCGCTTCCTGACCAAGCGGCTCGACATCGCCGAGGTCGTCGACCCGTCGCTGCACCACGGCAACAACCAGGTCTTCTTCGGCGCGACCGTACGCTTCAAGAACGACCGCGGCGAGGAACGGACGATCAGGATTCTCGGCGTCGACGAGTCCGAGAGCTCGCGCGGCGAGGTCAGCTGGATCTCGCCCGTCGCGCGGGCCTTGCTGAAGACCCGGGTCGGCGACGAGCCCAAGCTGGTCACGCCGCGCGGGCTCGAGACGATCGAGGTGCTCGAGGTGAGCTATCCGGAGCCGAGCGAAGCGGCCGGATGACAGTCCGCCTCAGGGTTTGACGCGGCCGACGCGCAGCACGGCCAGCGACCGCTTCAGCGTGCGCATCACCTCGGCGAGATGGAGCCGGTCGCGCACGCTGAGGAGCAACTGCAGCTCGGTCGTCTCGCTCGCCGGCTCGTTGCCCATGTCGATGTGCGTGATGTCGGCCTCGGCATGGCTCACGGCCGAAGCGACCTGGGCCAGCACGCCCTTGCCGTTCTTCACCAGGAGCGCGATCGCGGTCTCGAACGACCGCGTCGGCTGCTCGGCCCAGTCGACGCGCATCCAGCGCTCGCTGTCGCGCTCGAGCAGACGCTTGCCGACGCTGCAATCGACGGTGTGCACCGTGAGCCCCTCGCCGCGACCGAGATTGCCGACGATGGTGTCGCCCGGAATCGGTCGGCAGCAGTGCGCCAGCTGCACCGAGGCGCCCTCGCTGCCATCGATCAGGATCAGCCCTTGCGACGGCGCCGAGTCGTCGACGGCATAGCGGCCCATCGTCAGCGCCAGCGCGTCGGCGCGCACGCCGCCTTCGGCGAGCAGGCGTGTGAGGCGCGTCGCGACGATGGTCGCGATCTTGCGGCCGAGGCCGATGTCGACGAACAGGTCGTCGCGGCTCTTGTTGCCGCTCCAGCGCAAGAGCTGCTGCCAGACGAGCGCGCCGGGCCCGTCTTCGGGCGGCAGCGTCAGGCCTTCGGCGCGCAACGCCTGCGCGAGCATCTTTTCGCCCAGGCTCTGCGACTCCTCGAGCTCCATGTTCTTCAGGTAGTGCCTGATCTTCGAACGAGCCCGGCCGGTGCAGACGAAGTTGAGCCACGCCGGATTCGGCCGCGCGTTCGGCGCGCCGATGATCTCGACGACGTCGCCGCTCTTCAGCTCGGTGCGCAGCGGCACGGGCTCGCCGTTGACGTTGGCGGCGACGCAGTGATCGCCGACGTCGGAGTGGATCGCGTAGGCGAAGTCGACCGGGGTCGCACCGCGCGGCAGCGCCAGGATCTTCGAGCGCGGCGTGAACACGTAGACCGCGTCGGGGTAGAGATCGATCTTGACGTGCTCGAGGAACTCGCCAGCGTCACGTGTGTCGTCCTGGATGTCGATCAGCGACTGCAGCCAGAGCGCGCCGAGGCGCTGCGCTTCCTGACCGCGCGTCGCGCCGTCGTCGTACTCCTTGTAGAGCCAGTGCGCGGCGATGCCCTTCTCGGCGATCGCGTGCATCTGCTCGGTGCGGATCTGGAACTCGACCGCCGTGCCGAGCGGGCTCACGAGCGTCGTGTGCAACGACTGATAGCCGTTGGCCTTCGGGATCGCGATGTAGTCCTTGAACCGGCCCGGCACCGGCTTCATCACCTGGTGCAGCACGCCGAGCGCCATGTAGCACTCGGTGAGCGTGCCGACGACGACGCGAAAGCCGAAGATGTCGTTGACCTGCGCGAACGACAGGTGCTTCTCGCGCATCTTGGTGTAGATAGAGTAGATCGTCTTCTCGCGGCCGAAGATCTGCGCCGAGATCTTGGCCTGCGCGAACGCCTTCTCGACGTCCTTCTGGATCCGCTCGACGATGTCGCGACGAAACCCGCGTGCCTTCAGAACGGCCTTCGAGAGCGCCGCCTCGCGCCACGGTTTCAGGTGCTTGAACGAGAGCTCCTGCAGCTCGCGATAGGTCTGGTTGAGGCCGAGCCGATGGGCGATCGGCGCGTAGATCTCGAGCGTCTCGGCGGCGATGCGGGTGCGCTTGGCCAGCGCGACCGCGTCCATCGTGCGCATGTTGTGGAGCCGGTCGGCGAGCTTGACGAGGATGACACGGACATCGCGGGTCATCGCCAGCAGCATCTTCCTGAACGACTCGGCCTGCGACTCCTCGCGGGTCGAAAAGCGCAGCTTGTCGAGCTTGGTCAGGCCGTCGACGAGGTCGGCCGTCGGCGCGCCGAAGCGCTCGATCAGTTCGGCCTTGCTGATGCCGCAGTCCTCCATCGCGTCGTGCATCAGCGCGGCCATGATCGCCTGCGCGTCGAGCTTCCACTCGGCGCACAGGCCCGCGACGGCGATCGGATGGGTGATGTACGGCTCGCCGCTGTCGCGGAACTGACCTAGATGGGCCTCGTCGGCGAACCGATAGGCGTCGCGGACGCGCCGGATGTCGGCGGCGTCGAGGTAGTCGAGCTTGATGGTGAGGGCGGCGAATGAGGCGGCCGCGGCATCGCCGGGCGTCGGCGTGTGCGCGGGCGATGCGGGCGGACGTTTCCGCACGGCCGGCTTGGACGCGCCGGGCTCGGCGGTCGAAGAGCGCGCAGCCATGCTCTAATTTAGCGCGGATCGTCGCTCGCCACAGAGGGAGCGATTCATGGCAACGCAGCGAGTCGAGCGATGCCGGTCACCCGATCGAGAAAACGCGCGTTCGACGCGCGAGGGCTCGGGACCGGCCCGGGCCGGCGAGGCGCAGTCGATTAGACCGGCACCTTTTTCAGCATCTCGATGCCGATCTCGCCGGCGGCGATTTCGCGCAGGGCGGTGACGCCGGGCTTGTTCTTGGTCTCGACCTTCGGGGCGTGGCCCTGGCTCAGCATGCGGGCGCGATAGGTGGCCGCGAGCACGAGCTGGAACCGGTTCGGGATCTTGATCAGGCAGTCTTCGACGGTGATGCGGGCCATGAGGGGTACCGGGTGTGCGAAAGGGGTAGAGGGCGCCGTCTACGGCAGACCGAGTGCGGCGAAGATCGCGGGCCGCGCCCGCCGCAACGCGGCATATTTGAGACGCTGCGAATGAACGATCGCTTTCAGGTCGAAAAGAGCCGTATCGAACAGGGCATTGATTATAACGAAGTCGAACTGGTCGGCCTGCGACACCTCGAGCCGGGCGTTTTCCATTCGATGCGCGATCACCGCGGCGGCATCCTCGCCGCGGCGCTCGAGGCGCGACCGGAGCTCGTTCCAGCTCGGCGGCAGGATGAAGATCAGCACGGCGTTCGGGTACAGCTGCTTGATCTGCAGGGCACCTTGCCAATCGATCTCGAGCAGCACGTCCTGGCCGCCGGTGATGCGCTCCTCGATCGCGCCGCGCGACGTGCCGTAGAGGTTGCCGTGGACTTCGGCCCATTCGACGAACTCGCCGGCGTCGATCATCGCCCGGAACGTCGCGTCGTCGACGAAGTGGTATTCGCGCCCTTGCTGGTCCTGACCGCGCGGCTTTCTTGTCGTGTGCGAGATCGAGAGGGTCAGGTGCGAGTCGAGCTCGAGCAGCGCCTTGACGAGGCTCGACTTTCCTGTCCCGCTCGGGGCGGCGACGGCATAGAGGTTGCCAGGATAGTCCATGGCCTGAACGCTACCCGAACTACTCGACGTTCTGCACTTGCTCGCCGAAAGCCGGCTGCAGGCCGCATGAATGCTCGGTTTGCAGAATTCCGCTTGCTGACCGGTACACGCCTGAGTCCACCCGATTCGACCGATCAGGTACTTTCGCGAAACTGCGACACGATGGCGTGGTCGAGGGCTGTATCGAGCGTGTCATGTCGGTCTTTCGTCGCCTTGAAGTATCGCCGTTTCAGGTCTTGCGGGCTGGAGCCGATCTCGCGGACGAGGCCACGCTCCACCAGGCTTTCGCGCTGCTCTCGGAGGTGCGTTGGATATGGGCAACGAGTTCGTTGTCGAGCGCCCGTGGCCGTCCGACAGCAGGTCGAGGATCGCGTGGACGATGTCATTCCGTCGCGGCACCGGGCCAGGCGCTGTGTACAGCGTGACCCGCAAGCGCGTGCCGATCTCTTCCAGCGTGGGGGGCGATAGGCCGGCGTCACGGCAGGCCGCACTCATGCACTGGCTGCCACTGCCCCATTGCTCGATCAACCCGAGTTCCTGAACACCCGACCGATGACGCGGTTGCACAGCTTCGACACACGGCGTCTCAAGTCCTCCACCGTCAGCCCGAGTGGCAGCAGGCCAGGCCGCGCGGCGAGCTCAGCATCAGCCACGAGACTACCGGCGCATCCGCTATCGGCCAGAGACCCGCGGAGGTCGAGAGCCGACAGCGCATAGGGCACTGGGAAGGCGACACGGTCCTGGGTAGCGACAAGCGCCACTGCGTGCTGACGCTGCTCGAGCGAAAGACGGGCTACGCGCTCATCGAAAAGCTCAGGGCCCGTACCAAAGACGAAGTGACGCCACGCCCTACCACTCGTGGGAGTGAGGCAGCAACGAGAACTTCAATGGTCCGGTGCGCCAGCACCTGCCCAGGGGCACTTGCATGAGCAAAGTGACACCGGCCCAGTGCAACCAAATCGCCGACGCCTTGAACATCAGATCGAGGAAACGACACGATTTCAATACACCAGCGCAGCTACACCAGCGCTATTTAGCGTTGCACTTGCTCGTTGAATTTTCGCCAACGCCGACGGCTCATTTGACTGCGGCTGCAAAGACAACGTTAGCCGCGACCGAGTCGATGTGCTGCGTGGTGATGTATTCGAGGTTCGCGCCGTACACGCGCTCGATATCCGCTGGGTTCAACTGTTCCAGGGTGCCTCGATAGCCCGACCCGATGACTGCCGACCACCAGGCCTCGGGGGAGGCGATAGGGTGTCGGCCAGCCTCAGCGACTATTTGTGCGTTCGCAATGCCAGCTTCGCCAAGGAGAGCATGCAGCGACTCCGGGTTGCATATGCGGTCCCACGGATTGAAGCCTCGGTACAAGTCCGGTCTGACTTGTTGGATCGCCTTCCAAAATGCGCTTGAGCCAGGCTCGAAGAAGCGTGGACCCCACGTCGTTATCGCGAGGGTGCCCCCGGGGCCGACGACTCTCCAAAGTGCGCGAACGGCAGCGGCCATGTCAGGAACGAAGAAGATTCCAAAGACGCAGACTACAGCGTCGAAGCGCGAGGCAGGGAGGCCCAATTCGAGCATGTCACCCACGCGGAACACCACGTTGTGAAGACCGCGTTCGGCAGCCTCCGCGCGCGCCAGCGCGAGAAGCCGGTCGGCAAGGTCTACACCTAGAACGGAGCCAGCGGGTCCTACCCGTTCGGCGGCCGGAATGGCCGACGCTCCGCTGCCGCAGGAAACGTCAAGGATTGAAATTCCAGCGGGGAGGTGAAGCCGCTCGATCGTTCGGCGGCCAAAGCGAGACCAAAAGGAGTTCGCCGGATCGTCGTAATAGTCTGAAGCTGCGTTGTACGTAGCAGCAGCTCGTGTCTTGGCGTCTTCGAGTGCGGACATCGCGACCCCTCCTGGATCTAACGAATAGAAGGGACTTCCCCGCCGCGAGCTAGCCGCGTAGCGGCGACCGGCAACGAGTGCCACGATGGAAAGTTCGAAGTCTCATCAACTCACTTGGAAGGGGAATTCATGGCCATTCTCTACGTTGGGATCGATCTCGCCAAGAACGTGTTTGCATTGCACGGCGTCGATGGTGGAAGTTGGGTCGATCTGCGGCGCCCGAGCCTGGCTCGCGCCAAGCTGCACGCCGTCGTGGCCGCATAGCCACCGTGCACGGTCGCGATGGAAGCCTGCACGGTGCGCACCATTGGGCCAGACTATTCGCGCAGTCCGGCCACACCGTCAAGCTGATGGCGCGCAAGCTCGTGGCGCCCTACCGGATGAGCGGCAAGCGCGGCGAGAACGACGCGGCCGACGCCGCGGCGAGCTGCGAAGCCGTGCAGCGGCCGAACATGCGACTCGTGCCGACCAAGAAGGCCGATCAGCAGTCACGGCTGATGGTGCGCCATGCCCGCCAAGGCTTTGTCGGCGAGTGCACGGCGACGATCAATCGCATCCGCGAACTGCTGGCCGAATTCGGCGTGGTGCTTCCCCAGAAGGCCGAAGTCATTCGACGCGAAGCCGCTCATCGCCTCGACAATCTGGCCGGCTACGTCAAGACCGTCACCCGGGACTTGCTCGCCAAGGTGCGTCACCTGGACGAGCGCATTGAGCAATGCGACGTGCATGTCAAGGCGATGGCCAAGGACAGCACGCCCGCGTAGCAGCTCATGCAGATCGTCGGAATCGGCGAGACCACCGCCACGGCGATCGTCGCCATGGTCGGCAACGCGCCAGTTCTGTGCCTGGCTCGGGCGGGTGCCAGGCCAGTAGTCGCTGGGCTGTCAACGTCGCCCCGCGCCGCGGCTACTGAAAGGCGGTTGTCGCCGCTGCCGCCAAGAACGCACCCATGGCCCGGGCCGCGCTCACCAAGGGTGAAGCGTTCACGCTGCCCGCGTAAGGGAGCTCGTGATGAACCCGCTGCGCGCCCCTCGACGTTGTCTGCTTCCTCGCTTGGCGCAGTCACCGCACTGAGCCGAACAGTTCTGCCGCCGCGTGACGACCTGAAGCGTCGAAGTGCAAAGGTTGGACCTGCGCGGGGAGTGACCGATCATGTCTGGGGGCTTAGGGATTCGCTGAAGAAGGTCCACCATCATCAGTCATGAAGCGTTGAGGAGCGATGAAGCAAAAGACTCTTGCGATGTTGGCCGATCTGAGTGCGG
>JAYVVB010000069.1:0-2971 GCA_043787455.1 Rhizobacter sp. | reverse complement strand
CAGCCTCGTCTGCAGCGAACCAGTTCTACTCGCTGACTTTCTGATCACCGTCGGCCTCGCGGCCAGGCTTAGTCTCATCACGCTATTGCGACAGAACCCGCCCGAGCTGACGACGGCGCCGCCGCGTTCCTGGCTCGCTTGGCGTCTCAGAGGCGCCGCCTCTTTTTCGTTCTGCCCGACGACGATCCCGACTACCGCTTCTGGTCCATGACCGCTTTTCGATTCGCGGGCGACTACCTGGAAATGATGTCCGGGTTGCGGGCTAAGCGAAACATCAGTGAGCAGCTCCGCTCGCGGCTCGTCCGGGGGCTCAACCGGGTCATGACAGGCCTTCTGATCGAGAACACCGACAGGCTTTTCGTCGCAAGCTCCGGGGGCTTCACCCAATCGCGCATCAGCGTTCTTTGCGACACGGAGTCGCCCGCCCGCAGGACGGGAGGCGTCGGGATGAAGGTTGCCCTCGACTCAGTCTCAGCGTGCCGATGTGCGGCCGGTACGGCAGCGTGACCCGCGGGCTCCAGTAGACGCCTTCCTCGTCGACGTCGATCTTGCGGACGATCTCGGGCAACGATTCGGTGAGAAGCGCGGTGAATGACGTGCCGCTCAGTGCGCCGAACTGCGTGATCATCGCGCAGGTGCCGCGCGGGTTATCGCCGCGCGGCAGCATCGACTCGATGTGCACCGCGATCACGTCGCCCTTCTCGGCGCCCTGGATCACGATGGGCCCGTTCTGCGGATTCACGAACGGCATCGTCAGCACTCTCGATGGCAGGTCGCCCGGCGACCGCACCTTGCCGTCGAACGCGTCGCGGGTCTGCACGACGACGCGATCGCCGGGCTGGATCGTGAGCACCGGCTCGGTGTACGGGCCGATCGTGAAGTGGAATTTGCCCTGGCGCGCCTCGGTCAGCTCGTGGGTGGTCTGCACCCGCCCGCGGGCGCTGCCGCGGCGATGCATGATCGATGTCTCCAGCCATTCCATGTCGACTCCCCCGATCGGATCCGTCGTGTTCGCCTGCGCCGCACCGACGCGGACGGTCGCTAGCCGTGGATCCCTGTGTATTCGCTCATCACCGCAAGGTCGCCGAGATGCTCGCGCGGAATCTCGGCGCCGACCTGGCCACGCTTGATCACGAGCACGCGCTGCGACACCGTCGCGATGAAATCGAGGTTCTGCTCCACCAGCACGATCGTCAGCCCGAGGCGGTCGCGCAGCGTCATCAGGGTCTCCGCGATCTCGTCGATGATCGACGGCTGAATGCCTTCGGTCGGCTCGTCGAGGAGCAAAATCTTCGGGCGTCCGGCCAGGGCACGCGCCAGCGCGAGGAGTTGCTGCTCGCCGCCAGAAAGTGACCCGCCCGCGCGGTCGAGCAATGGCAGCAGGCGCGGAAAGTCGGCGAGCAGCGCGTCGAATGCCGCCGCCGAGCGGTTCCCGGTCTTCGCCAGGCCCATCCGCAAGTTGTCGCGCGCGGTCAGGGCGGGGAAGATCTCGCGTCCCTGCGGCACATAGGCCATGCCGAGTCGCGCACGGCCGTGCGGGGCCATCCGCGTCACGTCGGCGTCATCGAACAGCACGCGGCCCTCGGTCGGCTTCAGCGCGCCGATCAGGCAACGCAGCAGCGTCGTCTTGCCCATTCCGTTGTGGCCGAGGATGCCGACCGATTCGCCCGCCGCAATCGTCATCGAGACCTGGTACAGGACCGGTATCGCGCCGTAGCCGGCACTGAGTTTGGAGACCAAGAGCACGGCGTTCAGCGCCCTAGTGCGGCTTCTTGCCGAGGTAGATCTGCTGGACGAGCGGATCTCCCATGATCCGCTCGGGGGTGTCCTCGCGGATCACCTCGCCCTGATGGAGCACGGTGACCTTCTTCGCGATCATGCGGATGAAGCCCATGTCGTGCTCGACCACGATGAGCGCGTGGCGACGGTTGATCTCCAGGATGAGCTCGGCAGTGCGCGCCACTTCGGCATCGCTCATCCCAGCCGTCGGTTCGTCGAGGAGGATCAGCGCCGGCTCGGCCGCCATTACGATCGCGAGTTCGACCCACTGGCGCTGACCGTGAGCAAGCGTACCCGCGAGCGCCTGCGCTTCGCCGAGCATGCCGACGCGCTCGAGCGTGGTGCGCGTCGCGTCGTCGGCGAGGCGCGGGTCCGCGCGGCGCGCCGAGAGCCAGACGTTCTCCCACACCGACAAGCCGTTGAAGAGGCTTGGCACCTGAGTCTTGATGCCGATCCCGAGCCGTCCGGGCTCGTGCGGCTGCATTCTAGAGATGTCCCTGCCACGAAACAGGATCTGGCCAGAAGACGGCTTGACCTGCCCGGTTAGCAGCTTGAAGAACGTGCTCTTGCCGGCACCGTTCGGGCCGATCACGCAGCGCAACTCGTTCTCGGCGAGCGTGAAGTTCACGTCACGCGTCGCATGCACACCACCGAAGCGGACGTTCAGATCCCGCGTCTGCAGCAGCGGGGTGGCGGGCACTGCACTCACCGGGAAATCTCCGTGCTCCGCGCTGCAGTGTCAGGCCGCTTCGCAATCGCCGGACAAGGGCTCATGCGCGCGGCTCTCGGAGCGGCGTCGGTGCCGGCGTCGCGACCGGTCCGCTCCAGCGCCCCGGACCGCGACGCCGCAGCAGCCACTGCAACACGTCGCCGAGGCTCGGCACCAGCCCACGCGGCACCAGCAGCACGAAGGCCACCAGGACTGCGCCGAGGACGAGGTTGGCGTTGAAGGTCTGCTGCGTGCCAATCTGCGTCGTCAGCCATTGGATCAGCATGCAGCCGACGACCGGGCCGATCAGCGTGCCCATGCCTCCGACGATGACCCAGATGATGATCTGTGCGGACTGTGCGAGACCGAAGATCGTCGGGCTCGTGAAAGCACCCCAGTTCGCGAAGAGGCAGCCCGCGAGGCCGGCGATTGCGCCGCCGATCGTGAACGCGACGAGCTTGTAGGCGCGCGCGTCGTAGCCCA
>JAYVVB010000068.1:0-4914 GCA_043787455.1 Rhizobacter sp. | reverse complement strand
GCGCTGGGCGTCGGTGTCGGCCTGTACGAAGATCGCCTTCAGGAGATGGACCGCACGCGCACGAATGGCCTTGAGCTCGGGCGACTCGGGCAGCGTGCCGCGCTTGAACTCCACCTTGGCAGAGTGGTGCGTCGTGCCGCTCACTTCAAGGCTGAGCATGTTGCCGAGCATCGGCGTCAGCAGCCGCCGGTGGGCATCCCAGCCTTGCGGCCCAAGATGATCGATAGCATCAAGCAGGGTCGCCTGGACACTCAGACCGTGGTCGGCGAGGTGGAAATTGAACTTGGTCAACCCCTCGACCAGCTTGATCACGCCTTTCACGGCATCGGGCGCTTCGGCCAGGTCATCAAGCGCCAACGCCGCGGCGAAAGTCTTCGCCGAATCCACGTAGCGGTAGTACGAAAGGATCTCGCCGATAGGGATGAGCACCTGCTCGAAGGACTTGCCCGCATAGTTGCCGTAGGGGGTTTCAACGGCGACCGGAGCCGTAGCCCGGGCGGCTTGGGCGGCGGCGATCAGCCGGTCCACGACCACCGGGTAGCACTCGGCCAGGTTGTCGTACAGCGGCAGCACCAGTTCCTTGAAGCGAACCAGGGCGTCGAAGCGCACGTTGTTGTCCGGAGCCGCCACGATGGCGTCCAGCGGTTTCTCGTCCGCAAGGGCCTTGCCTTCAATTAGGCGGTCATAGTCGGCCGCGACCTGCTGGAACTCGTAGCCCGCCGGCACTAGGTATTCCTGGGCAATCCTGCGCATGCGCGCCTTGATCTCGTCCAGGGTCCGCGTGCCGAGGGCGTCGAGCTCGGGCGCCTTGTAGACCGTGTCGTGCGCCATCTCCGACCAGGCGTGGTTGAGGATGGTCTGCACCTGGATCTCGCACCGCATGCCGGAGAACTGGCCGAAGCCGGGTAGCGCGATCCTGTCAGCGGCGAGCTTCACCAAGAAGTGGTTCGACGTGTACAGCTCGCAGTCTTCGACGTCGCGATCGGGATGGTGGACCTTGTAGTCGACCACCTCGAAGGTCTCGTGGATCAGGCCAGAACTGAGCAGCCGCGAGACGTCCGTGTTCGTATAGAAGATGACCCGGCAGCCCGCCAGGTCCTTGATCTCATTCTCAATGGCGGTGGACGCATCCAGGCCTCGGTCGTGTAGCTTCTTCCGTAGCGAGTCTGGCTGCTTCGCCCTGGATCGGACTGCCTGCAGCCGGTACTTGTCTTCAGCGACGACGGCCTCTTTCAGCAGGGCCGCCACCGTTTCGGCGAACTCCCCGTAGGCGTTGAAGCCCACGCGCACGTATTCAACGAAGTCCACGACTCTCCCTGCTATTCAGATGCCGCCAAGAGTTGCGAGGTCAATCAACTGCAGATGGTCTTGGGGAAGATAGCAAGCCTTGAGATTGCTCAAGCAGCAACTCGAGCGACCCGGATAACAAATAGACGAACTCGTCTCCATTGAGCTATCCCCAGCGGCTAGGGCTGCGTTTAACTGGCGATCGGCCATTGACTGCAGCAGAACGAAAAGTTGGTCGCGCGAGGGCGGCTTTGAGACTCTCGACAGATACTTCGATAGCGGATTGCTGCAGGCACTGACTTGAAAAATGACTACCTTATGCATGCACGGAAGAGGTTCGCGTCGCCGGAACTGTTGATGACTGCGCCATCATTCGCCACGTTGTGCCCCACAACGTCCGCCCGTAGGAGCCGACTTTATGCTGCGGGTCATTGGCATCTTCGGGGAAATCTTGTTCATCCGTAACCAACGAGATCGGGGAAAATGCGCAACACCGAAGTAGGTCCAAACGGGAAGCCACGAGGAAAGGCGAAGAGTAGCGATGGCATCACGCGGCTCTTCGAGGTAAAGAACCAAGTAGAAGAACGTGAAGGCACGGGAAAGCCAGTCGTCTTCGACGGCGGTCGTGAGCAGTGGCGCTTCGGCTACTACACACTGAGCAAGGAAATCGGGAACAAGGGCAAGTGGCGATGGGTTCGGAGTACCCCAATGAGGGACCACACATTTCAATGTTCTCTTGTCAAAGGCCAAGGCTGATGGCTGGCTTTGGGCGGCTGAACGAGGGCAGCTTCGGATGGCACCGTGGTCGTGCCGTCGGCCAGATCGACCCCGACGCCAGGCGCGTCTTCAAGCGCGAGTTGCAGGCCGAGAATAGCGAGCAGGGAAGTGCCTTCCGCCATGTCCACCAGCAGATCGAAGCCGCTTCCCTCCCGGTCAACGCTCAGCGCAACCGAGCCGAACGCGCGCACGCGGCTCGCGCCGCCAGCGGCGGCCAAGGCGAGCAGATGATCGCGTCGAAATGCAAGCGCTTCGGAAGGTCGCATGAACGAAGTTTCGCAGCAATCTGCCAGCGCGAAGTGATCGAATGATCGCCCCGCGCTGGCGCCTCTTTCCCAAGTACGCGACGCTGATCATCGCGCTGGTCGCCGGCGTGCTGCTGGCCAGCGGCACCGTCAGCCTCTACTTCTCGTGGCGCGAGACGAAAGCCCACCTCGTCGCGCTGCAGGCCGAGAAAGCGCAGGGTGCAGCCACGCGCATCGAGCAGTACATCCTGGACATCGAGCACCAGCTCGGCTGGACCGCCTTTCCGCGCATGGATACGGCGGGCGACCCGCTGGAGCAGCGCCGCATCGACTACCTGAAGCTGCTGCGCCAGGTGCCGGCGATCACCGAGCTGGTGTGGATCGGGCCCGATGGCCGCGAGCGGCTGCGCGTGTCGCGCCTCGCGATGGACGCCCTGAGCGCCGCCACCGACCTGTCGAAGGAGCCGGCCTACGTGACGGCCAAGGGCGGCAAGACCTACTTCGGCCCGGTGCAGTTTCGCAAGGGCACCGAGCCCTACATGGCGGTCGCGCGGCCGGCCGGTGGCGATGGCGGTGTAACGGTTGCCGATATCAACCTGAAGTTCGTGTGGGACGTGGTCTCGCGCATCAAGATCGGCGTGGCGGGCCTCGCTTACGTGGTCGATGCGAACGGCACGCTGATCGCCCACCCCGACATCAGCCTTGTGCTGAAGAAAACGGATCTGAAGGCGCTGCCGCAGGTCGCGGCACTCGGCAAACCCGACGAGGCGACGAACGCGGTGGCGCGCGATCTGCAGGGCAACGAAGTGTTCGCCGCAAGCGCTCGCATCCCGGCGCTCGACTGGACTGTGTTCGTCGAGTCGCCGCGCGCCGAGGCATTCGCGCCACTGTACGCATCCATCATCCGCATCGCATTGCTGTTGGTGGCGGGCCTGCTGGCGGCGGTGGTCGCGAGCTTCTTTCTGGCGCGCGCGCTGGTACAGCCGATCCGCGCGCTGCAGGCTGGCGCGGCGCGCATCGGCGCCGGCGAGCTCGAGCAGCGCATCGACGTGCACTCCGGCGACGAACTCGAAGGCCTGGCCGAGCAGTTCAACACGATGGGTTCGGCGCTGAAGGCGTCGTACGCGGGGCTCGAACAAAAGGTCGAGGCGCGCACGCGCGAGCTCACCGAGTCGCTGGCCCACCAGACCGCCACGGCCGAGGTGTTGCAGGTCATCAGCAGCTCGATGTCGGATGCACGGCCGGTGTTTGTGAAGATTCTGCAGAGCTGCGAGCGGTTGTTCGTCAGCGACGAGCTCGTCGCCATGTTGGTCGGCGATGACGGGCTGCTTCATTTCGGCGCGGGGATCGGTGCGGATGGCGCCAGCCGCAACCCCAACTACACCCGGCTGTATGCCGGCAGTGCCACCGAGGTCGCGATTCGCGAGCGGCGCGTGTTGCACTATCCCGACATCGCCGCGGTGGACAACATGCCTTCGTCGCTGCGCCAGATGTGCGAGCGCGCCGCCATCCGCTCGTTGTTGCTCGCGCCGATGCTCAGGGAAGATCACGGCATCGGCTCGATCCTGGTCGGACGCACGCAAGCCGAGCCTTATAGCGAAAAAGAGATTGGGCTGCTGAAGACCTTCGCCGACCAGGCCGTGATCGCGATTCAGAACGCGCGGCTTTTCCGCGAGATCCAGGACAAGAGCCGCCAGCTCGAAGTGGCCAACCAGCACAAGTCGGAGTTCCTGGCCAACATGTCGCACGAGCTGCGCACGCCGCTGAACGCGATCATCGGGTTCTCGGAGGTGCTGAGCGAAGAGATGTTCGGCGACGTGAACGACAAGCAGCGTGAGTACCTGCTCGACATCCATTCCTCGGGCCACCACTTGCTCTCGCTCATCAACGATATCCTCGACCTCTCGAAGATCGAGGCCGGCCGCATGGAGCTCGACCTGTCCAGCTTCAACCTCGCGATGCTGCTCGACAACACGACGACGCTGGTGCGCGAACGCGCGCTGCGCCAGGGCCTGACGCTCGATCTCGACGTGCAGGACAGCATCGGCGACTGGGTGGCCGATGCGCGCAAGCTCAAGCAGGTCGTCATCAACCTGCTGTCGAACGCAGTCAAGTTCACGCCCGCCGGAGGGCGCGTGACGCTACGTGCGCGGGCGCTCGACGATGCGGTCGAGATCGCCGTGGTCGACACCGGCGTAGGCATTGCGGCCGATCAGCAGGCGCTGGTCTTCGAGGAGTTTCGCCAGGCCGGCGGCGACTATCTGCGCAAGAGCGAGGGCACCGGCCTCGGCCTGTCGCTGGCCAAGCGCTTCGTCGAGCTGCACGGCGGCACGATGCGCGTGGAGAGCGCGCCGGGCCACGGCTCGACCTTCGCATTTATCCTACCTGAACGTGAGCTGGAGGCGGCCGCTTCATGAGCACCATCCTGATCGTCGAAGACAACGAGAAGAACATGAAGCTGGTGCGCGACATCCTGCAGCACCAGGGCCACACCACGCTAGAAGCAGTGACCGGCCGCGGCGGTGTTGAACTGGCGGTGACGCGGCAGCCCGATCTGATCCTGATGGACATCCAGCTGCCCGACATCGACGGCATCCAGGCGCTG
>JAYVVB010000067.1:0-3851 GCA_043787455.1 Rhizobacter sp. | reverse complement strand
CATCGGCGTCCGGCACCCATCGCGGCCGCCGGAATAAGGCCAGTAGAGGTCGCCAACCGGATCGCGCAACTGGTCGCGGGTCAGCGCGGCAGTCGCGATCGCCGACGTCAGCCACTACGTGCGGCCTGGTGCGCCGATCGACGTCGACGCCTATGAGCGCGCGACCTCGGTTTACTTCCCGCGCCGCGTCATCCCGATGCTGCCGGAGAAACTCTCGAACGGTCTGTGCTCGCTCAACCCGGAGGTCGAGCGGCTGGCGATGGTCTGCGACATGCTTGTCAGCCACGACGGCGAGGTCGAGGCGTACCAGTTCTTTCCCGCCGTGATCCGCTCGGCGGCGCGCTTCACGTATACCGAGGTCGCGGCCATCCTCGGCAACACGCGCGGCCCCGAGGCGGCCCGACGCACCGCGCTGGTCCCGCACCTCCTCGACCTGCACGACGCGTATCGCGCGCTCCTCAGGGCGCGGCTGAAGCGGGGAGCGATCGACTTCGAGACGACCGAGACGCAAATCGTCTGCGACGAGAACGGCCGAATCGAGAAGATCGTGCCGCGCACGCGCAACGAGGCGCATCGCCTGATCGAGGAATCGATGCTCGCGGCCAACGTCTGCTCGGCCGACTTCATCGCTCGCGCCAAGCATCCGGCGCTCTACCGCGTCCACGAAGGGCCGACGCCCGAGAAGAAAACGCTGCTGCAGAACTACCTGAAGGCGCTCGGCCTGGGCCTGTCGATCAGCGACGATCCGACGCCGGGCGAATTTCAGGCCATCGCCGCGGCGACCAAGGAGCGGCCCGACGCGGCGCAGATCCACCAGATGCTGCTGCGCTCGATGCAGCAGGCGATCTACACGAGCAAGAACAGCGGCCACTTCGGCCTCGCCTACGAGGCCTACACGCACTTCACGAGTCCGATCCGGCGCTATCCCGACCTGCTCGTCCATCGCGTGATCAAGGCGCTGCTCGAGAGCCGTCGCTATCCGATCGGCGCGCTCGCGGAAGAAGAGCCAGCGAAGAAGGCCCGTCTGGCCAAGGCGGTGAAGACGGCGAAGACGGCCAAGCTCGGCGCAGTCGCCGCGCCCGCGCTCGTTCCCGGCGGCGAGCTCGAGGCGTGGGAGATCGCCGGCGCGCATTGCAGCGCCAACGAGCGCCGCGCCGACGAGGCCTCGCGCGACGTCGAGGCTTGGCTCAAGTGCCGTTACATGCGCGAGCACCTCGGCGAGGAATTCGGCGGCGCGGTGAGCGCGGTGACGAGCTTCGGCCTCTTCGTCCAGCTCGACGGCCTCTACGTCGAAGGCCTGGTCCACGTCACCGAGCTCGGCGGCGAGTACTTCCGCTTCGACGAGGTGCGCCAGGAACTGCGCGGCGAGCGCTCGGGTCTGCGCTACGTCGTCGGCACGCGCGTGCGCGTGCAGGTGAGTCGGGTCGACCTCGACGGCCGCAAGATCGACTTCCGCATGGTCCGCGACGGCGAGGACGCAGCGACGCTGCCGCGCGCGCGTCGCGACAAGGCGGTCGAGCGTACCGAGGCGGCAACGAGCGAGATCGTCGCCTTGAAGGACGCCGACCGCGTCGTCAAGGCCGCGGCGAAGGCCAAGGCGCGCGCCCGCTCGGGCTCGGCCTCGCGACCGGTGCGTGCGAGCAAGTCGGCAGTCAGGAAGACCGCGAGCGGTCGCGGACCGGCGCGCGGCACGACCAGGCGCTGAGCGCATCAACTTTTCATCGAGACGGGAGAGACGAGAGATGACGATTCGATTCGACGGCCGGGTAGCGATCGTGACCGGGGCGGGGGGAGGCCTCGGCCGGCAGCACGCGCTGGCGCTGGCGGCGCGTGGCGCCGCGGTACTCGTCAACGATCTCGGCGGCACGCTCGACGGCAATGGCAGCGGCGGCGCGGTGACCGCAGCCAACGCCGTCGCCGAGGAGATCCGCGCAGCGGGTGGCAAGGCGATCGGCAACGGCGCGTCGGTGACCGATCCCGCGGCGGTGCAGGCGATGGTCGCGGCCGCGATGAAGGAATGGGGCCGCGTCGACATTCTCGTCAACAACGCCGGCATCCTGCGCGACAAGAGCTTCGCGAAGATGGAGATCGACGACTTCCGCGCCGTTATCGACGTCCACCTGATGGGCGCCGTCCACTGCACGAAGGCGGTGTGGGAAACCATGCGGGCGCAGAACTACGGCCGGATCGTGATGACGACGTCGTCGTCGGGCCTGTTCGGCAACTTCGGCCAGTCGAACTACGGCGCCGCCAAGATGGCGCTCGTCGGCCTGATGCAGACGCTCTCGATCGAAGGCGCGAAGCACGACATCCGCGTCAACTGCCTCGCGCCGACAGCGGCGACGCGGATGACCGACAAGCTGTTGCCCGAGCCGATGCTGCGCCTGCTCGAGGCGGGCGCGGTGACGCCGGGGCTGCTCGCGCTCGTCGCCGAAGACGCACCCACGCGCGCGATCCTCTGTGCCGGCGCCGGCTCGTTCGAGCGCGCCTACGTGACGCTGACGCAAGGCATCCACGTCGGCCACGACGACGACACGCCCGAGCAGATCGCCGCGCGCTTCGACGAGATCTCAAGCCGCGACGACGAGATCGTGCCGGAGAGCGGTGCAGCGCAAGGGACGATCGAGATCGGCAAGGCGATGCGCGCCGCGGGCTGAGCGCAGCGAAGCAAGCTCAGTCGCGCGCCGCGTTGCGGTAGAGCGCTTCGATCAGGTCGCTCGCCCGCAGCGCGCCCGCGGGCTCGGGCTCGGCCGCGGCGCCGTGTTCAATCACGCCTCTCGTCGCGACATCGAAGGCGCTCGCAGCGCCGGCGGCCCAGCGGCCGCCGATCCATCCGGCGAGGACGTCGCCGGTGCCGGCGCTGGCGAGCGAGGCATTGCCGGTGGCATTGATGCGCGGCGCCTCGCCCGGCGCGGCGATCACCGTGCCCGAACCCTTCAGAACGACGACGGCGCGATGGCGCTCGGCGAGCTCGCGCGCGCAGCGGAGCCGGTCGGCCTGGACACGCGCGGCGTCGCTGCCGAGCAGGCGCGCCGCTTCGAGCGGATGCGGCGTCAGGATCGTCTCGAAACCCCGGCTGGCGCGCGCCTGCAGCAGCGTTTGCAATGAAGTGTCGGCCGCGATCGCGTTGAGGGCGTCGGCGTCGAGGACGAGGCAAGCGACGATCGACAGCAGTCGGGGCAGGAGCGCACGCACCGCGTCGCCGCCGCCGCAGCCGCAGACGAGCGTGGCGCGCGACACGACGTCGGCATCGCCCTGCGCCCAGCCCGAGCGAAACATCAGCTCGGGATGTCGCGGATCGACATCGACGGGATGCGTCGAGCTGGCGCCGAGCAAATCGACGAATACCCGCCCCGCGCCCGCCGCCTGCGCGGCGCGGGCGGCGAGCCAGGCGGCGCCTGTCATGCCCGTCGCGCCGCCGACGATCGCGACGTCGCCGAAGCTGCCCTTGTGCTGGGCGTTAAGACGTGGCGTGACCGCGCACGACGGATCCCGTCGGCCGACGAGGAAGGCATCGGCCGGCGGCGCTGCCTCGGCATCGACGCCGAGGCGTGCCAGCCAGACGCGGCCGGCGTGATCTCTTCCGGCGCCGGTGAAGAGTCCGGGCTTGGCGGTGATGAAAGTCAGCGTGTCGTCGGCCGTCACGCATGGCGCGCCGTACGGCTGGCCGCGATCGACATCGAAGCCGGAAGGCACGTCGACGGCGAGGACGCGGGCACCGCGGGCCGCAAGCTCGGCGATGCGCTCGATCGCGGCGGCGAGCGCCGCCTCGGGCGGTCGCGACGCGCCGATGCCGAGCAGTGCATCGACGATGAGATCCGGCACGTCTTCGATGCGGTCGTCGCCCGCGT
>JAYVVB010000066.1:0-5496 GCA_043787455.1 Rhizobacter sp. | reverse complement strand
GCGTCTTTGGCCCTGACGAAACGATCTCCAACGGATTGGAAGCGCTCTTTGACGTGACCAAGCGCCAATGGATGGCCACCACCGTGCCGAGCGATGAATTGCTCGCCTCCACCGGGCGTGTGATGGAAATGCTCAGCGAGCACCAATGCGAAGGTTGGCTGGAGGGCTACCTGCTCACCGGGCGACATGGGGTCTTCAACTGCTACGAGGCATTCATCCACATCGTGGATTCGATGTTCAACCAGCACGCCAAGTGGCTCAAGGTCACCTCGCATGTCCCGTGGCGGCGCAGGATCGCTTCGCTCAACTTCCTGCTCGCTTCGCACGTCTGGCGCCAGGACCACAACGGCTTCACGCACCAGGATCCGGGCTTTCTCGATCACGTCGTCAACAAGAAGGCGGAGATCGTTCGCGTCTACCTGCCGCCGGACGCGAACTGCCTGCTCTCGGTGATGGACCACTGCCTGAGGAGCCGCCACTACGTCAACGTCGTCGTCGCCGGCAAGCATCCGGCGCCGCAATGGTTGACGATGGATGCCGCCGCGAAACACTGCACCGCAGGCATCGGCATCTGGGAGTGGGCGAGCAACGACGGTGGTCTGACCCCCGACGTGGTCATGGCCTGCTGCGGCGACGTGCCAACGCTCGAGACGCTGGCGGCGGTGTCGATCATGCGCGCGCAATTGCCGGAGCTGAAGGTGCGCGTGGTCAACGTCGTCGACCTGATGAAGTTGCAGCCGCACAGCGAGCATCCGCACGGCTTGACCGACATCGACTTCGATGCGCTCTTTACCAAGGACAAGCCGGTGGTCTTCGCGTTCCACGGCTACCCGTCACTGATCCACAAGCTGACCTATCGCCGCGCCAACCACGACAACATTCACGTCCGAGGCTACAAGGAAGAGGGCACGATCACGACCCCGTTCGACATGACGGTGCTGAACGATCTCGATCGCTTTCACCTCGTGATGGACACCATCGACCGTCTGCCGCAGACCGGCGACAAGGGTCTGGCCGTGAAGCGTCGCCTCGCGGACACGCTGGTCGAGCACAAGCTATACATCGACGCCAACGGCCAGGACATGCCGGAAATCCGCAACTGGAATTGGGGTGAGTCGTCATGAACACTCAAGCGCTCGTCGACACCGCGCAGGCGCTCGTCGCCGGCGACAAGGGCCTGCTGGCGATGGACGAAAGCAATCCGACCTGCAACAAGCGGTTCGCGGCGCTGGGTATCGCGCAGACGGCCGAGGCGCGCCGCGCCTATCGCGAGTGGATCGTCAGGACCCCGGGGCTCGGCGAGAGCATCAGTGGTGCGATCCTCTACGACGAGACCCTCCGCCAGCAGACGTCGGATGGCACGCCCTTCGTCAAGGCGGTGCTGGCGGCCGGAATCATCCCCGGCATCAAGGTCGACGCCGGCGCCAAAGCGATGGCGGCCCACCCCGGCGAGCAGATCACCGAAGGCCTCGACGGCCTGCGCGATCGCCTTGCCGAATACGCGCAGATGGGCGTGCGCTTCGCCAAGTGGCGAGCCGTGATCGTCGTCGACGAGATCCTTCCCAGCCGCAGTTGCATCCTGGCCAACGCGCACGCGCTGGCTCGCTATGCCGCCCTGTGCCAGGAGGCCGGGCTGGTTCCCATCGTCGAGCCGGAAGTGCTGATGGACGGCGACCACACTCTGGCGCGCTGCAGCGCCGTGACGGAACAGGTCCTGCGCACGGTCTTCGGTGAACTGAACAGCCAACGCGTGATGCTCGAGGGCATCCTCCTCAAGCCGAACATGGTGCTGCCAAGCCTGACCTGCCCGGTGCAGGAGACAGTCGACGAGGTGGCCGACGCGACGGTGACGTGTCTCCTGCGCGCCGTTCCGGCGGCCGTGCCGGGCATCGCGTTTCTGTCGGGCGGGCAATCGGCCGAACTGGCTTCGGCGCGCTTGAACGCAATGAACTTCAGATTCAGGTCGCGCCGGCCGTGGGCGTTGGCGTTCTCTTTCGCCCGCGCCATTCAGCAGCCGGCGCTCGAGATCTGGAGGGGTGACCCGGCGAACGTGCCGGCTGCGCAGCAGGCCCTTTTTGCGCGCGCCAGTGCCAACCGCAAGGCGCGCCGGGGCGAATACGACACTGCGACGGCCGCCGTCGCATGACTGAAGGAGCTCTCATGTCCGCCGTCCTCGACCGGCAATGCATCGACACGCTTCGCTTCCTGTCGGTAGACATGGTGCAGCGTGCCAACAGCGGCCATCCCGGCCTGCCGCTCGGCGCGGCGCCGATGGCCTACGCGCTGTGGGAAAGGCACCTCAAGCACAACCCCGCCAATCCGCAGTGGCCCGATCGTGATCGTTTCGTGCTCTCGGCCGGACACGGGTCGGCGCTGCTCTACAGCCTGCTCCATGTCACCGGCTACGACCTCTCGCTCGATGACCTGAAGCAGTTTCGCCAGTGGGGCAGCAAGGCGCCGGGTCATCCCGAGCGCGGCCACACGGCGGGCGTCGAAGTGACGACCGGCCCGCTCGGCCAGGGTATGGCGAACGCGGTCGGCATGGCCATCGGCGAGGCGCATCTGGCAGCCCGCTACAACCAGCCCGGTCACGCGCCGATCGATCACCGCACCTGGGCCATCGTCAGCGACGGCGACCTCATGGAAGGCGTGGCCTCGGAGGCCGCCTCGCTGGCAGGCCACCTGAAGCTGGGCAAGCTCGTCTGCCTCTACGACGACAACTTCGTCACCCTTTCGGCGGGCACCGACATCACGTTCTCCGAAGATCGCGCGGCGCGTTTCGCGGCCTATGGCTGGCAGACGATTGCCGTCGCCGACGGCAATGACGTCGCGGCGATTGACGCCGCACTGAATGCGGCTCGCGCCGAGACGATGAGGCCTTCGCTGATCCTCGTGCGCACGCATCTCGGCTTCGGCTCGCCCGAGCAGGACAGCTTCAAGGCACACGGCTCGCCGCTCGGGCTCGAAGACGTCGGCAAGACCAAGATCAAGCTCGGCTGGCCGGTCGATCCGCCTTTCCTCGTGCCCGAGCCCGCGCTGGCTCGCTTTCGCGAAGCGCTCGCGCACGGCGCGAAGGCCGAGGCCGACTGGAACCGACGGTTGCGCGAATACGGCGAAGCGTTTCCCGAGCTGGCGAAGGAACTGCAGGGGCGGCTGCGAGGCGAATTGCCAAAAGGCTGGGACGCGGCCATTCCGGTCTTCGCTGCCGACGCCAAGGGAATGGCCACGCGCGTCGCCGGCGGCAAGGTGATGAACGCGATCGCGCCGAAGCTGCCGGCGCTGGTCGGCGGCTCGGCCGATCTTGATCCCTCCACGCACACCGCGCTCAAGGGACAGGGCGACTTCAACCCGCCGTTGACAGCGGGCCAAGACAGCGAGGGCTCCGATGTCAGCGGCTGGAGCCACGCCGGCCGCAACCTGCACTTCGGCGTGCGCGAACACGCGATGGGAGCGGTCGTCAACGGGCTGGCGGCGCACGGCGGTTTCGTGCCCTACGGCGCCACCTTCCTGATCTTCTCCGACTACATGCGCCCGGCCATTCGCCTTGCTGCACTGATGGGCCTGCATGTCGTGCACGTGTTCACCCACGACAGCATCGCCCTCGGCGAAGACGGCCCGACGCATCAGCCCGTGGAACAGCTCGCCAGCCTGCGCGCGATCCCCAATCTCACCGTGATCCGTCCGGCCGACGCCAACGAAACCGCCGTGGCATGGAAAGTCGCGCTCGAAACCCGCGATCGGCCCGTGCTGCTGGTGCTGACGCGACAGGATCTCGCCACGCTCGATCGCAGCGTCTACGCCAGCGCCGACGGGCTCGCGCGCGGCGCGTATGTGCTCAACGACTACGCGCCCGGCGAGGCGAAGGGTCGCCCGCCCGCGTTGATCCTGATCGCCAGCGGCTCAGAGGTCGGATTGATCCTGGCCGCAGCCGAGCGTCTTCGCGGCGACGGCACCCGCGTGCGCTGCGTCTCGATGCCGAGTTGGGAGCTTTTCGAGGCCCAGCCGCAGGACTACCGCGACGAAGTCCTGCCTCCGAACGTGACAGCGCGACTGGCGGTGGAGCTCGGCGTGGCGCAAGGTTGGCAGCGCTACGTCGGTGATCGCGGCGGCATGCTCGGCGTCGAACGCTTCGGTGCGTCCGCTCCCGCTGAGGTTCTGCTGCGCGAGTACGGCTTCAGCGTCGAAAACGTCGTCGCCCGGGCCAAGGCACTTCTCTCCGGGATGTCATGAGAGAACGCCCCCGGCGCCCGGGCCGAGCCCGAGAACGCGACAGACCGACCTGGCGATCATCAGCTCCTCGTCGGTCCGCATGACGCGCACCGTGACCCGGCTGGCGGCCGTGGAAATAACGGCGGAGTGCTCCGCGTTGCGCGCGGCATCGATCTCGATGCCGAGGAAGTCCAGACCTTCGCAGGCGCGAGCGCGCACCTGGGCCGCGTGCTCACCGATGCCCCCCGCAAAGACGACCGTATCGAGCCCTCCCAGGGCGGCCGCGTAGGCGCCGATGCACTTCTTGGCCTGGTAGCAAAACAGGGCCACGGCCTCGGCGGCGCGAACGTCGGCGCCTTCCCGTGCGAGCAGATCCCGCATGTCGGCGCTGGTCTCGGAAATACCGAGCAGGCCCGAGGCGTGATTCACCATGTCGTCGAATTGAGATCCTGTCATGTGTTCCGTACGCGCCAGGTACGACGCCAGGCCCGGGTCCAGGTCGCCGGAACGCGTCCCCATCGGCAAGCCGGCGCTCGGCGTGAAGCCCATGCTGGTATCGATGCTGAGCCCCCGGTGAACCGCAGCCATGCTCGCGCCATTGCCCAGGTGGGCGAGCACAACGCGCCCCTGCGCGGCCGGTGTGCCGGCCACGCGTTCGAGCTCTTCGACCAGGAAGGAGTAGGACAGTCCGTGGAAGCCGTAGCGCTGCACGCCCTTGGCGTCGAACTGGCGCGGAATCGGCAGCAGCTTGGCGACGCGAGGCATGCTGCGGTGAAAGGCCGTGTCGAAGCAGGCCACCTGCGGCAGCGCCGGCAAGCGCTGGCGAAACGCCTCGATCAGCGCGATCTCGCCCGGCAAGTGGTCCGGGTCGTAGGGCTGAATGCGGCGAAGCTCGTCGAGCAGCGCGTCGGTGATCGTTTCGGGCTCGACGTGGCTCATGCCGTGGACGACGCGATGGCCGACTGCAGCCATTGCCCCCATCGCGGTTTCGCCCCCCATGCCGTCCGCGCTGGCCAGCCAGTCCATCAGCGAAGCCACGGCCGAGCGATGGTCCGTGGCCGGAATGTCGAGATCGCCCGATCGGTGCTCGGCGACATGCTCGAAGCTCAGCCGGGCGTAGCCTTGACCGATGCGATCGATCTGTCCTCCCAGCCGGCGTTGGAGCGTCTCGCCCGCAAGATATAGCGACGATGATCGAGCGGGATGACCGAGGGTGATCGATCGAGCGCGCCCGCAGCGAAGCGAGGATGCGCAACTCTAACCCGAGGGAATGCCCGGGCATGATCC
>JAYVVB010000065.1:0-11655 GCA_043787455.1 Rhizobacter sp. | reverse complement strand
GGGTCGATCTCGGCAGCGCCGTAGACCACCGCGATGCCGCCTTTCATCAGCTTCATCAGCGCCACGCGACGCTCGCGGTACACCTCCGGCCCGAATGGCGATGTCGCAGCCGGCGCACCGTCGCCGTCGTCGGCGGGCGCCACGGCCGCGGCGGCGCGGCCGAGGGCGGTCGACGATGCCGCGACTGCGGCCGCAATGCCAAGGAGACGGCGGCGACTCGTCATCTCGTGCTCCTGCCGATTCAAAAGTGGATGCCGCGCATCATCTGCGCCATCGCTGCCGCTTCCGCCGACGGCACGTACTTCTTTTCCTTGTCGCCCTTGGCCGCGGCGCTGTCGGGAAACATCCGGAAGGTCGAGTTCATGACGATCTGCGCCACCCGCGGCGCCAGCGCATGCATCAGCTCGCCGGTGACGCCCAGGCGCGTCGCGATCCGTACCGGCTTGTCGACGCAGGCCTCGGCGATCATGTTGGCCGCATCTTCCGGCGACAGCACTGGCACGTTGTCGTAGATCCTGGTCGGCCCGATCATCGGCGTGCGCACCAGCGGCATGTTGATGGTCGTGAAGGTGATGCCCATGTCGGCGTATTCGCTCGACGCGCAGCGCGTCCAGGCGTCGAGCGCGGCCTTCGACGCGACATACGCCGAGAAGCGCGGCGCGTTCGTCAGCACGCCGATCGAGCTGATGTTGACGATGTGGCCCTTCTTCTTCGCCACCATTCCCGGCAGGAAGCCCATGGTGACGCGCAGGCAGCCGAAGTAGTTGAGCTGCATCGTCCGCTCGAAGTCGTGGAAGCGCTCGTAGCTTGCCTCGATCGCGCGCCGGATCGAGCGGCCCGCGTTGTTGACGAGAAAGTCGACGCCGCCGTGCTTCTCGTTCAGCCAGTCGATCAGCTTCTTGCAGCTGGCCTCGTCGGCGATGTCGGCCGAGAAGGTCTCGATCACCGCCGCCTTGCCGGCGAACTCGACGATCCCGCGCTTCGCCTCGGCGAGCTTGGCCTCGTCGCGGGCGCAGATGACGGTGATCGCGCCGGCCTCGGCGAACTTGGACGCCGCCGCGAGGCCGATGCCCGACGAGCCGCCGGTGACGAGCACGACCTTGCCGCCGACCGTGCCGCGCAGCGAGTGGTCGATGAAGAGCGCCGGGTCGAGATGGCGCTCCCAGTAGTCCCAGAGGCGCCAGGCGTAGTCGGGAAGCGGCGGGCAGGCGATGCCCGAGCCCTTCAGCGCGGCGAGCGTCTCGCGGCAGTCGTAGCGCGTCGGAAAGTTGACGAAGGTGAGCATGTCCTCGGGCAGGCCCAGGTCCTTCAGCACCGCGGCCTTGACGCGCCGCACCGGTGCGATCGCCATCAGTCCCTTCTTCACGCTCTTCGGGATGAAGCCGAGCAGCGCCGCGTTGACGAAGAGGTTCATCTTCGGCGCGTGCGCCGCCTTGCTGAAGATGTCGAGCACGTCGCCGACGCGGTAGCCGAGCGGGTCGACGAGATGAAAGCACCGCTTGTCGAGATCGGTCTTGAGATGGCTGATGTGGTCGAGCGCGGCGACGACGAAATCGACCGGGACGATGTTGATGCGGCCGCCCTCGAGGCCGATCGACGGCATCCAGGGCGGCAGCAGCTGGCGCATACGCTGGATCAGCTTGAAGAAGTAATACGGGCCGTCGATCTTGTCCATCTCGCCGGTCTTCGAGTCGCCGACGACGAGGGCCGGGCGGTAGACCGTCCACGGCAGCTTCGACTCCGTGCGCACGATCTTCTCGCTCTCGTGCTTGGTCATGAAGTAGGGGTGGTCGAGGCCCTCGGCCTCATCGAACATGTCCTCGCGAAAGACGCCCTCGTAGAGGCCCGCGGCGGCGATCGAGCTGACGTGATGAAGATGCCCGGCGTCGATCGCCTTGGAGAACTCGACGACGGCGCGAGTGCCTTCGATGTTGACGGCGATCTGCGACTCGGCATCGGCCGAAAGGTCGTAGACCGCGGCCAGGTGGTAGACGTGGTCGACGTGACCCTTGAGCTTCTTGATGTCGTCGGCAGAGACGCCGAGCTTCTTTGCCGTGAGGTCGCCGTGGACCGGCACGGCGCGCGACCGGGCCGTCTTCTCGTCGAGGCGCCAGTACGCATAGAGCGAGTCGAGCTTGTCGGCGCTTTCGCCGCGCAGCAGGAAGTGGACGATCGCACCGCGGCGCGCGAGCAAGGTCTTGACGAGTCGCCTGCCGATGAAGCCGGTGGCGCCGGTGACGAAGTAGCGCATGCATGAACTCCCGTGTGCGTCGCGTCCGCCGCGTCGCTCGGGGATTCTTGTTCAGCCCCAGGCGTTCTTCGCGCGGGGCAAACCCGACTGCGGGACCGATTCGCGCGACGATCTCAGGACGATTTGCAGCGCGCCTGCTCGCCGGGCGACATCGTCGCGACCTCTTCGCCGCAACGCTCGCGCTACGAATTGCGCAATTCGTCGAAGGCACGAGAGCCGAGCCCGCGCGATGGGCCGTTGCGCAAACCCTCTTTGAGCTCGGCGCATTCCGGGCTCAGGTAGCGAAGGTGGTCGGCTGCCTTCGCGGCCGAGCGATCGTTCGACGACCGATAGGCTGCCCACCGTCCATCCCGTGTCGGACCGATCGCGACGAGACCGGTCGCGGGTCGTCCCCCGCAGGGTCGATCGGAGAGACAGGCACGACCTTCGGTCGAGCATCGGTACATCGTGCGCTGCGCGAAGTCATCGGCGGCCGCTGCAAGAACGACAACGAAGCACAACGTTCGGACGGCGGCGGCGGGGCGCATGTCGGGGTCCCTTGATCTCGAGGTCGCGTCTAGAAATCCCGACGGCAAAGGACCCTCGCGATTAGGGTGCGCTCTCAAGCCGGCTTGACTACATTGGATGGAGCCGCTGCGAAAGCGCAGCAGCAGCACTTTCAGGAGAACCACATCATGGTCAAGAAACTCAAGGCGATGGCCGACAAGAAGAAGAACTCCGCTGGCGCGGGCCTGTTCGACAGCGCCCTGGCCGGCTCGGTCAAGGAATCGGCGCAGCAGATCTGGCTCGCCGGCATGGGCGCTTTCGCCAAGGCGCAGGCCGAGGGCAAGCAGGTGTTCGACGCGCTGGTCAAGGAAGGCACGGCCCTGCAGAAGCGCACTCAGAACGTGGCCGAGGAAAAGTTCGGCGACGTCACCACCAAGATGACGAGCATGGCCGACGACGTGACGGCCAAGGCCGGGAAGCACTGGGACAAGCTCGAGTCGATCTTCGAGGAGCGCACCGCCAAGGCGATGAAGAAGCTCGGTGTGCCTTCGTCGCGCGACGTCCAGGCGCTGATGGACCGGATCGACGCGCTGTCGGCGCAAGTTGCCGCCGGTGCCCGCTCGACGGCCCGCAAGGCGATGGTCAAGCCGGCCGCCAAGACCGCCGCCAAGCGCGCCGCGAAGAAAGTCGCGCCGCGCAAGACGGCTGCCAGGAGCGCCTGAGCCGACGCTCGACAGGCGCGCCGCAGGGGCGCTGATCGACGAAAAGAGGACGCCGAGGCGTCCTCTTTTCCATGGTCCGCTCAGGGCGTGTACTGGCCCGGCCACAACCAGATCAGCGCCGCTGTCCAGACGACGTAGCGCGTGAGCTTGCCGATCAGCATGTAGACGACGCACGGCCAGAAAGGCAGCTTCAGCCAGCCCGCAACGGCGCAGAGCGGATCGCCGACGATCGGTAGCCACGACAACAGGCAGGCCTTCGGCCCGAAGCGCTCGAGCCAGACCATCGCCTTGGCGTTGCCGCGCTTGTGGGTGATGTGTTCGTACGCCTGCTCGGCGCCGTAGCCCATCCACCATGTCAGCGCGCCGCCGAGCGTGGCGCCCGCGGTCGCGACGAGGACGGCGGGCCAGAACATCTCGGGGTTGAGCTTGACCAGCGCGAACACCGCCGGCTCGGAGGCCAGCGGGACCAGAGTGGCGGCGATGAAGGCGATGAAGAAGACCGTCGACAGGCCGACGTGCGGCAACGCGAGCGCAGCCATCAGCCAGCTGATCCATGCATCCATCCGCGGCCAGTATCGAACCCCGGGATCGAGGGGTTGCACCGAGAAAATCGGCAGATTTCACGCCGCTATACTTCTGCCTCGTTTTTCAGCAGCCGACCCCCCGTCCTCCCATGCGCATCGGCCACATCACGCTAGCGAACCGGTTGTTCGCCGCGCCGATGGCCGGGGTCACCGACCGGCCGTTCCGACAGCTCTGCAAGCGCCTCGGCGCGGGCTATGCGGTGAGCGAGATGGTCACGTCGCGCAAGGACCTCTGGGCGACGCTGAAGACCAGCCGTCGCGCCGACCACGAGGGCGAGACCGACCCGATCGCCGTGCAGATCGCCGGCACCGACGCGGCCATGATGGCCGAGGCCGCGGCCTACAACGTCGAGCGCGGCGCGCAGATCATCGACATCAACATGGGCTGCCCCGCGAAGAAGGTGTGCAACCAGTGGGCCGGCTCGGCGCTGATGAAGGACGAGCCGCTCGCGCTCGCGATCATCGAGGCCGTCGTCGCCGCGTGCGCACCGCATCGCGTGCCGGTGACCTTGAAAATGCGCACCGGCTGGTGCGAGAACGGCAAGAACGCGGTGCGCCTTGCGCGCGCCGCCGAAGACGCCGGCGTCGCGATGGTCGCGGTGCACGGACGCACGCGCGAGCAGGGCTACAAGGGCGAGGCCGAGTACGACACCGTCGCCGCGGTCAAGCGCGCGGTGGCCATCCCGGTCGTCGCCAACGGCGACATCGATTCGCCTGCGAAGGCGCGCCGCGTGTTCGAAGAGACCGGCGCCGACGCGATCATGATCGGCCGCGCCGCGCAGGGCCGGCCGTGGATCTTCGGTGAGATCGCGCACGAGCTCGCCACTGGCGAAGCGGCAGTGCCGCCGAGCGTGATCGACGTCCGCGGCTGGCTGCTCGAGCACCTCGACGACCACTACCGCCTCTATGGTGAGTTCGCCGGAGTGCGCAGCGCGCGCAAGCACATCGGCTGGACCTTGCGCGGCCTGCCGGGTGGCGAGGACTTTCGCGCCGAGATGAACGCGATCGAGACCTGCGACGCGCAGGCCGAAGCTGTCGGCGCCTGGTTCTTGCGCCTCGGTGAACGCATGCCGACGATGCCACGCATCGGCAGCGGCGCAGCCGTTGCCCTTCTGCAGTGAGCGCCATGACCAACAAGAAGCACATCGAGGAATGCGTCCGCGAAAGCGTCGAGGGCTACTTCAGGGACCTGCGCGGCGTCGAGCCGACGGCGATGTACGAGATGATCCTGCGCGTCGTCGAGCGGCCTCTGTTCGAGGGGGTCCTGAAGGAGGCAGGCGGCAACCAGAGCCGTGCCGCCGAATGGCTCGGCATCAATCGCAACACGCTGCACCGAAAGCTCGTCGAACACAAGCTGATCAAGTGATGGCGTTCGACGCGTTGCGGCCACCAGGGAACCTGCGATGAACGCACTGATTTCGGTGTCGGACAAGAGCGGCGTCGTCGAACTCGCGCGCGAGCTGGCTGCGCTCGGCATCGGCCTGCTCTCGACTGGCGGCACCGCCAGTCTTCTCGCCGGCGCCGGGATCGCCGTCACCGAGGTCGCCGATCACACCGGCTTTCCCGAGATGCTCGACGGCCGCGTCAAGACGCTGCACCCAACGATCCACGGCGGCCTGCTCGCGCGCCGCGAAAGCGCCGAGCACATGACCGCGCTCGAGCGCCACGGCATCGCGACGATCGACCTCCTCGTCGTCAACCTCTATCCGTTCGAGGCGAGCGTCGCGCGCGCCGACTGCACGCTCGCCGATGCGATCGAGAACATCGACATCGGCGGCCCGGCGATGGTGCGATCGGCGGCGAAGAACTGGGCCCACGTCGCGGTGCTCACCGATGCATCGCAGTACGCGGGCGTCGTCGCCGAGCTGAAGCGATCGGGCTGCGTCTGCGAGGCGACGCGCTTCGCTCTCGCGGTCGCGGCCTTCGACCGCATCGCCCAGTACGACGGCGCGATCAGCGACTACCTGTCGTCGCTGTCGGGCCCGACCGCGGGCGTGCCCGAGCGGAGCGAATTCCCGAAGCAATCGAACGGCCGCTTCGTCAAGCTCCAGGACCTGCGCTACGGCGAGAACCCGCACCAGCGCGCCGCCTTCTATCGCGACCTCGCGCCCGCGCCGGGCTCGCTCGTCACCGCCAAGCAGTTGCAGGGCAAGGAGCTCTCGTACAACAACATCGCCGACGCCGACGCAGCCTGGGAGTGCGTGAAGGGCTTCGACCTGCCGGCGTGCGTCATCGTCAAGCACGCCAATCCGTGCGGCGTCGCGATTGCCGAGTCGGCGGCGGCAGCGTATGCGAAGGCGTTCAAGACCGATCCAACCTCGGCCTTCGGCGGCATCATCGCCTTCAATCGCCAGGTCGACCGGGCCTCGGCCGAGCAGGTCGCGAAGCAGTTCGTCGAAGTCCTGATCGCGCCGTCGTACAGCGACGAAGCGCGGGCGATCTTCGCCGCGAAGGCGAACGTCCGGGTCCTGCAGATCGCGCTGCCTCCGCCCGGCCAGAGCGGCAACCCGTTCGACCTTAAGCGCGTCGGCTCGGGCCTCCTGGTGCAGAGCGCCGACACGCACGAGATCGCCGCGAGCGATCTGAAGGTGGTGACGACGAAGCAGCCGACGCTCGAGCAGACGAGCGACCTCCTGTTCGCATGGAAGGTGGCGAAGTTCGTCAAGAGCAACGCCATCGTCTACTGCGCCGGCGGCATGACGCTCGGGATCGGCGCCGGCCAGATGAGCCGGCTCGACTCGGCGCGAATCGCGTCGATCAAAGCGGAGGCCGCGGGCCTCTCGCTCGCGGGCTCGGCGGTCGCGAGCGATGCCTTCTTCCCGTTTCGCGACGGCCTCGACGTCGTCATCGACGCCGGCGCCTCGTGCGTCATCCAGCCCGGAGGCTCGATGCGCGACGACGAGGTCACAGCCGCCGCGAACGAGCGCGGCATCGCGATGGTCTTCACCGGCATGCGCCATTTCCGTCACTGACCCGGAGAGGGTGAGGCCTCGACGCTCACCGCGTTCGCTGCCCCTTGAGGGGGCGCGGCCGGGCTTGGGGCGGCCCGGCGCCCGGCCGCCATGACCGGCCCGGAAGCCGCCGGCCTCGCCCTTGCCTTCATCGCCCGCCTCGTCACCGGCGCGCAAGGTCACTGGCGCGGCTCGGCGCCGAAGGCCGAGCAGCGCATCTATTTCGCGAATCATCAGAGTCACTTCGACTGGGTCCTGATCTGGGCCGCGCTGCCCGGAGACCTGCGCGCCGTGACCCGGCCGATCGCCGCGCGCGACTACTGGACCTCGAGCCCGCTCAAGCACTGGATCACGCGCGAGATCTTCAACGCGGTCTATGTGAGCCGACATCGCGCCGACCCGGCCGCCGGCGGCGAAGAGGAAGACCCGCTCGAGCCGCTGACGGAGGCGCTGCGTCACGGCGACTCGCTCGTCATCTTTCCCGAGGGCACGCGCGGCCACGCGGCTGAGCCGGCGGCGTTCAAGTCCGGCCTCTACGCGCTGGCCCAGGCCTTCCCCGACGTGCAACTGATCCCGACCTGGATCGACAACGTCCAGCGCGTCATGCCCAAGGGCGAGGTCGTGCCGGTGCCGATCCTGTGCGCCGTCGTCTTCGGCGCGCCGATCGCGCTCGCGCCGGGTGAGGAGCGGCGCGCCTTCCTCGATCGCGCGCGCGCCGCGGTCATCGCCTTGCGCGCGGTCGCCTGATGGGCGAGCTGCGCGCGCTCACCGTCTCGCAGCAGGTCGGGCTGCTCTTCGTCGTTCTCTTCGGTCTGCTCGGCGCAGTGACGATCGCCGCCTTCGTGCGCACCTTCCGCGACGCCTCGCCGGAGCGCACGGCCTTGCAGGAGCGGCTCACGCGCGAGCTGCGCGCGCTCTGGGTCGGCCTCTTGCTGTTCTGGGTCGCATGGGCGTCGGGCCCGGTGGTCTCGACCGTGCTCTTTGGCTTCGTCTCGTTCTTCGCCTTGCGCGAGTTCGTCACGCTCACCCATACGCGGCGCGCCGACCATCGCAGCCTCCTGCTCGCCTTCTTCGCGATCCTGCCGATGCAGTACGTGCTCGTCGCGACGCGCCAGTTCAACGCCTTCACGGTGTTCATCCCGGTCTACGTGTTCTTCGCCCTGCCGGTGATCAGCGCGCTCGCCAACGATCCGTTCCGCTTCCTCGAGCGCACGGCCAAGATCCAGTGGGGCATCACGGTCTGCGTCTACGGCATGAGCCATGCGCCGGCGCTGCTCTTGCTCGATCCGCCGAACTACCAGGGGCGCGGCGCGTTCCTGGTGCTGTTCCTGGTGCTCGTCGTCGTTGCGGCCCAACTCGGCCAGGAGGTCGCGAGCCGGCGTCTGCGGCGTCGACCGGTCGCCCGCGCGATCAGCCGCTCGTTCTCGTGGCGCGCCTTCGGCACCGGCGCGGCCGCGGCAGGAATCGTCGGCGTGCTCCTCTTCTGGACGACGCCGTTCAAGCCGCTGCCGGCGCTGGCGATGGCGGCCGTCGCCGGCGCGGCGGGCACGCTCGGCGAGTTCGTGATGAAGGCGCTCAAGCGCGACGCGGGAGTGCGCAACTGGCGCGGCAACTCGTCGGTCACCGGGTCGCTCGGCCTGCTCGACCGCGTCGCCCCGCTCTGCTTCGCGGCGCCGGTGTTCTTTCACTCGGTGCGCTGGTATTTCGGCATCTGAGGCGTCGCGCCATCGTGCGTCGGAGCCTGCATCGGTTCCAATGACGCCCATGCGCGTCCTCGGCATCGACCCGGGCCTTCGAACGACCGGCTTCGGCGTCGTCGAGTGCGAGGGGGCGCGCCTGCGCTACGTCGCCAGCGGCACTATCCGCACCGCGGCCGTGGCGATCACCGATCTGCCCGGGCGACTGAAGGTGATCTTCGACGGCGTGCGCGAGGTCGCGGCGCGCTACACGCCGACCTGCGCCTCGGTCGAGATCGTGTTCGTCAACGTCAACCCGCAAGCGACGCTGCTCCTCGGTCAGGCGCGCGGCGCCGCGCTCTCGGCGCTGGTCTCGCACGAGCTCACTGTCGCCGAGTACACGGCGCTGCAGATGAAGCGCGCCATCGTCGGCCACGGCCAGGCGAAAAAGGAACAGGTGCAACAGATGGTGATGCGCCTGCTCGCCTTGCCCGGACTGCCGGGGCCCGACGCGGCCGACGCCCTCGGGCTGGCGATCTGCCACGCCCACGCCGCCGGTAGCTTCGCGGCGATCGAGCGCAGCGCCACGCTCGCGCCGCGCACCCACGGACGTTACAAGGGCGGGCGAAGCTACTGAGAATGCACATTCGCCGATCGGCCCCGCGCACGTCGGCCGACGCGGCGCAGGTGACAATCGGCGCCCCATGAATGCGCTCTTCGAAGACGGCGGCCGGTTCTATGCCGGCCGGGTTATGACCGAGACCGACACCTCGCTGCAGATCGAGCTCGGCTCGGGCAAGCGCGTCAAGGTGAAAGCCGCCAACGTCCTGGTCCGCTTCGCCCAGCCCGAGCCCGACGCGCTGCTCGCCAACGCCGAGACGATCGCTGCCGACATCGACCTCGACCTGGCCTGGGAGTTCGCGCCCGACGCCGAGTTCGGCTTCGCCGAGTTGGCGCGTGACTACTTCGGCGCGTCGACGACGGTGGCGCAGGAGGCGGCGGCGCTGCTGCGCCTCTTCGCCGCGCCGCACTACTTCCGTCGCCTCGGCAAGGGACGCTTTCGCAAGGCGCCGGAAGAGATCGTCAAGGCCGCCCTGCTCGGGATCGAGCGCAAGAAGCAGGTCGCAGCGCAGGTCGACGCGTGGGCGCTCGAACTGTCCGCCGGGATCTGCCCGCCTGCCCTGCGCGAGCAGATCTACCGGATCCTCTTCAAACCCGACAAGAACGCGCCCGAGTACAAGGCGGTCGTCGAGGCGACGCGCCACACCGGCCGTGCCCCGCTCGATCTCCTGCAGGCCGCCGGCGCGATCGACTCCCCCTACCAGTTTCACTGGCGCCGCTTCCTGTTCGAGGAGTTCCCGAAGGGCACCGGCTTCGACGACGTCGCCGTGCCGGCGGTGAAGGAAGACCTCGTGCTCTCGCTGGCGACGGCGTTCTCGATCGACGACTCGTCGACGACCGAGATCGACGACGCGCTCTCGGTGCAAGGTCTCGGCACCGGCCAGGTCGTCGTCGGCATCCACATCGCGGCGCCGGCGCTCGCTGTCGCGCCCGGATCGGCGGTGGCGCAGATCGCGCGCGATCGCCTCTCGACCGTCTACATCCCCGGCCACAAGCTGACGATGCTGCCCCACGCCGTCGTCGAGGCCTACACGCTCGCCGAGGGCCGAGAGGCGCCGGTGGTCTCGCTCTACGTCACGCTCGACGAGGCGACGTTCGCGATGACCAGCAGCGAGACGCGGATCGAGCGCGTGCGCATCGCCGCCAACCTGCGTCACGACAAGCTCGACGACATCGTGAACGAGGAGACTCTCGCAACCGGGCTGCCGGCGACGGTGTCGTTCGGCGACGAGCTCACCTTCCTGCACGGCTTTGCGCGCCACCTGAAGGCGGCGCGCGAGGTTGTTCGTGGCAAACCCGAGAACTTCAATCGTCCCGACTACAGCTTTCGCCTCGAGAAAGACGACGACGGCGCGATCGTCGGCGACGAGCGGGTCGAGATCGAGCCGCGCCGGCGCGGCTCGCCGCTCGACCTGATCGTCGCCGAGGCGATGATCCTCGCCAACAGCACCTGGGGCGGCTGGCTCGCGACCTGCGGCGTGCCCGGCATCTACCGCAGCCAGGCGAGCCTCGCGCCGGGCGTGAAGGTGCGCATGAGCACGCAGCCGCTGGCCCACGCCGGCATGGGCGTGGCGCAATACGCGTGGTCGACCTCGCCGCTGCGCCGCTACGTCGATCTCGTCAACCAGTGGCAGATCGTTGCCTGCGTTCGCCACGGCCGCAGCGCCGGCTTGGTGGCGCCGTTCAAGCCCAAAGACGTGCAGCTGCTCGCGACGATCGCCGACTTCGACGCGTCGTACGCGGCCTACAACGCATTCCAGGCGTCGATCGAACGCTACTGGTCGCTGCAGTACCTCGCGCAGCAAGGGCTGAGCGAGCTCGATGCGACCGTGATGAAGGACGGGCTCGTCCGCGCCGACACCCTGCCGCTGGTGTTCCGCGCCGTCGGCGCCGAACAGCTCGCGCGCGGCAGCGGCGTGCGCGTGCGCCTGGGCGCGATCGACCTCCTGACGCTCGACGTCGCCGCCTCGGTGATCGCGCGAATCGACGTGCCCGTCGCCGGCGCCGATGCGAACGCGACGGCCGCTGGCGAAGATGACGAGGTCGAGGCCGGCGCCGGCCCGCTCGCGATCGGCGTCGATGTCTCGGGCGCCGCGGCCGGCATGGAGGCCGACCCGATCGCCATCCTGCCGGCGTGAGATTCGCCCTCCCGAAACGGCTCTCGACGCTGCAGGTGGCGCTGGCGGCGTCGGTCGCCTTCCACGGCGCGCTCCTCGGCGTGCGCTTCGCCGATCCGCAAAGCTTCAACCGGATCTTTGAGGACTCGCCGCTCGAGGTGATTCTCGTCAACTCGCGCTCGGGCGAAGCGCCCGACAAGGCGCGGGCGATCGCGCAAGCGAGCCTGGCCGGCGGCGGCGAGGCCGC
>JAYVVB010000064.1:0-3969 GCA_043787455.1 Rhizobacter sp. | reverse complement strand
TCGCGCCAGGGCTCATAGACCCAACCACCGACGCCGACATGGATGCGACCGGACGCTTTCGCCATTCGCGAGACGCTATCACGTCAGGCGCGATGGAAGGAATTCGCGTCGAGCCGGACGCGGTCGCCGATGTGCAGATTGCCGACCTGAGTCCGGTCGAAGACGCGCGTGTGGCCGTTGTCGAGGCGCACGACGACGCGGTAACCGGATATGCCTTCCTTGTGATTGCGCTCGACGTTGTTGCCCGCGAGGGCCCCACCGACCGCGCCAGCGCCGGTCAACGCCGCACGACCGACGCCGTGCCCGAACTGGTTGCCGACGACGGCGCCGAGCACGCCGCCGATCACGGCGCCGGCACCCGAACCTTGCGGGCGCGTGCGGATGGGCTCGATGCTCGTGATTTCGCCGACACGGTTGCTCGCCACGGCCGCGGGTGGTGCCACGGGAGCAGGCAATGGAGCGGGGCGGTATTGCGACGGCGCGGGATCGGCCGGATGGGTCGCAGCAGGAGCGGAGTACGTCGTTGCCGGCGCCACGATAGGTGCCGACTGGGCTGTAACGTAGGCCGGAGCAGGCGCCATGGCGACGACCTGACCCGACGTCGCCGGCACCTGCTGCCGAAGCGTCGGATCGATCGGAGCGGGCGTGGACATCCCAGGAGCGCCCCCAGCGATCGGGGTTTCGTCGCGTGGACCGCACGCCGCGAGAGTCATTGCAGCCGCCACGGCGACGACGACGGCCCCGGGCGTGAACCAGGTCGAAGAGGCGCTTCGGTGAGCGGGTGAGAGAGTGTGCGTGTTCATCTTCCGAGCTTCGCACGGCGAAAGGCGTCGGGGTGCCCGGCCCACCCGCGCCTGAGCGTGAGTCGAGCACTGGAATCGTTGTCGGAGAACGCCGACGCCACGCATGGGCCCGCCCGTTGCCAGAGCGTCACATCGCCTGCGCAAGGTCCTCCGTTCGTGCGCGGTAGGCCAGGTCCTACCGGAGGTCGAAGCGCCTTCCGATGGCTTCCCTCGACGCGTCGCCCGATAGTCTGACGAAGGCGCGCAAGCGACATCGATCCGGAGAGACGACATGGCGAACGACTCGGAGTGGGTTCAGGACGTGAGGCGCTGGTATTTCGGCGGCCATCCGCCCAAGGGTGAACTCGCGCTCGACGGCTCCGAAGGCCGCGAGGAGTTCGCGATCGGTTATGAAGCGGCTCTACCGGGGTTGCAAAGTTCCGTCTGGCCCGACACGTTGGAGCCCGGCGACCTGTAGCGCCCGCTCGCGCGCGGAAAGTTGCGCGTGAGCGAGGTAGAGCGCAGCACCCGCATGCCAAAATCGCGTCGCGCGTCGAGACTCGGCGCGCGCCGCGTGTCATCGAAAGCCTGCCATCAATCTCAAGGTTCTCATCGTCATCTTCGACGAGCTTTCGGAAGACATCGTCCGTTCGAGCGGGTCGCTCGACCTCGCGAGCGGCGAGATCTTCGACGTGCGCTACGACATCGATCGTCCCGGGCCGCTCGGCATGCCGGCGGCCGACGAGCAGTACGAGTTCACGAGCGGCACGCTCACGAGCGACGGCAAGGATGTTGAGTTCCGCATCGACGTCGACGTGATGCGCGGCACTTATTTCGTCAACCCGACCGAGCTGCTCGAGCTGAAGGTGCGCGCCGCCAAGTTGTTCGCAGGTCTCGACGGCAAGGCGCTGGCGCTGGCCAACCCGGGCCGGGCCGGCAGCGCTGCTCCGGGTCCGCAGGAGACCGTACCGAGCGATCCGTCACGCCGGCTGCACTAGCGGCAACCGCGATCACCAGGGGTCGATGAAGCGGCCCCTTTCGCGCTCGGGGACACGCGTCGACGCCAGCACGGACGCGATCCAGCGACGGCTGTCGGCCGGATCGATCACGGCGTCGATCTCGAGCGTCGCCGCCAGATTGATCGCCTTTCCCTTCTCGTACTGCTCGGCGACCAGGCGATCGCGCAGCTTGTCGCGTTCAACGCCCGCGGCAGCAGCGGCCAGCTCCTTGCGATAGCCGAGCTCGACCGCGCCCTCGAGTCCCATCGCGCCGAACTCGCCGCTCGGCCAGGACGCAGTCGCGACCGGTGCGTGCATTCCACCCGCGGCCATCGCCATCGCGCCGAGCCCGTAGGCCTTGCGCAGCACGAGCGCGACGACCGGCACGCGCAGCTGCGCGGCGACGACGAACATCCGGCTCACGTGACGCACCTGGCCGCGGCTCTCGATCTCCGGGCCGACCATGAAGCCGGGCGTGTCGATGAGCGAGACGATCGGCAGGCCGTGCGCGTCGCAGAGCTGCATGAAGCGGGTGGCCTTGTCGGCCGCGTCGGCGTCGATCGCGCCGCCGAGATGCGCCGGGTTGCTGGCGAGAATACCGACGGGTCGACCGTCGATGCGCGCCAGCGCGGTGACGACGCCGGCACCGAATCCGGCCCGCAGCTCGAGCGTCGAACGGGCGTCGGCGAGGGCCGCGACGACGGCGCGGATGTCGTAGACGCGCTGGCGATTCGCAGGCAGCAGCTCGCGCAGCGCGGCCGGATCGCGTGTGTCGGCTACAGCGGCGACGGCCCCGCGGAAGAAGGCGAGGTAGCGACGCGCGACGGCGACGCCCTCGGCTTCGTCGTCGACGAGCACGTCGATCACGCCCGAACGCGACTGCACGTCGCTCGGGCCGATGGCCTCGGGCGCGAAGACGCCGAGGCCGCCGCCTTCGACCATCGCCGGGCCGCCCATGCCGATCGAGCTGCCGCGCGTCGCGATGATCACGTCGCAGCAGCCGACGAGCGCGGCGTTGCCGGCGAAGCAGCGACCGGCGACGACGGCGACCAGCGGCACGCGGCCACTCAGGCGGGCGAAACTGGCGAAGGTCGGCACGTGCAGGCCGGCGACGATCGGCATGTCGATGTCGCCCGGACGACCGCCTCCGCCCTCGGCGAACAGCACGACCGGCAGGCGCTGCTCGGCCGCGATCGCAAGCAGGCGATCGGTCTTCTGGTGGTTACGAAAGCCCTGCGTGCCGGCGAGCACCGTCGCGTCGTAGGCCATGACGACGGCACGCGATCGCTCGGCGCCGAAGCGGGCCGCGTCGATGCTGCCGATGCCGGTGACCATGCCGTCGGCCGGCGTATTGCGGACCAGATCGGCGAGCTCGCGGCGGCTCCGCTGCGCCGCGTAAGCGAGCGCGCCATACTCGACAAAGCTGCCGTCGTCGCACAGGTCGGCGACGTTCTCGCGCGCGGTGCGCAGGCCGAGCGCGTGGCGCTTGGCGACGGCCTGTGACCGGGCCGCGTCGGCGAGGAGCACTTCGCGCGCCTGCAGCTCGAGCAGGTCGGCGCGCAAGGGCGCGCGCACCGGCGCCGCCCCTTGTGCTGTCGGCAACGACACATCGCGCCGCGTCTCTTCGAGGTCGACGGTCGCGAGCAGATCGCCTGAGGCGACGACCTCGCCGAGCTTCGCGACGATCGATGCGATGCGCCCGGCCTGCTCGGCGCGGACCTCATGCTCCATCTTCATCGACTCCAGGACCGCGAGCACCGTGCCGCAGTCGACATGCTGTCCGACGTCGACGAGCACCGAGACGACGCTGCCGGCGAGCGGCGAACGGATGTCGCTTCGGGCCGCCACGTTCAGGTGCGGCCGGCGGCGCCGCGATAGCGCGCAATCGTCAAGCCGTCGAGGTCGATCGCGGGCTGGCGACCCGAGATCACGTCGGTAAGGACGCGCCCGGTCCCGGCCGCCATGGTCCAGCCGAGCGTACCGTGGCCGGTCGCGAGGAAGAGGTTCGGCAACGATGTCGCGCCGACGACGGGCGTGCCGTCGGGCGTCATGGGACGCAAACCGCACCAGAACTCGGCGCGCGCGACATCGCCACCGCCCGGAAAGAGGTCGGTAACGACGTGCTCGAGCGTCTTCCTGCGCGCCTCGTGGAGCTTGAGCGAATAGCCGGCAAGCTCGGCCGTGCCGCC
>JAYVVB010000063.1:0-9906 GCA_043787455.1 Rhizobacter sp. | reverse complement strand
CAGGTCGAGTACGACGGCCGGCCCGTCGGCCTGCTCTCGCTCGAGGAGCGCGTGATGCTCGGCATGGCGCTCGTGCCCGAGACCCGGGCACTGTTCGCGACCATGTCGGTCGAGGACAACCTGCTCCTCGGCGCCTATCGCCAAGTGCGCCTCGGGCAGAAGGACAGCGCGAAGTCGCTCAACGAGGTCTTCATGCTCTTTCCGCGCCTGCGCGAGCGGCGCGCCCAGCTCGCGGGCACGCTCTCGGGCGGCGAGCGGCAGATGCTCGCCGTCGGCCGTGCCCTGATGGGCAAGCCATCGCTCCTGATGCTCGACGAGCCGAGCCTCGGCCTCGCGCCCCTCGTCGTGCGCGACATCTTCGCCACCATCACTGCCTTGCGCGCGACCGGCGTGACGATCCTGCTTGTCGAGCAGAACGCGCGCGCCGCGCTCGAGGTCGCCGACTACGGCTATGTGCTCGAGATGGGCGAGATCGCGCTCCAGGGACCGGCCGAGGACCTGGCGAAAGACCCGAGGGTGATAGAGACCTACCTCGGCGCCTCGCGCAAGAAGGCCGGCGCGTGAGCGTCGAGGAGCCGAAGGCCAAACCGGCGCCGCGCGGGCTCGACGATTCGGCGCTCACGCATCTCGTCGGCTACGCCGCGTCGCGCGCCGCGCTCGAGATGCGCAAGGTCTTCGCGGGCCACATGGAAGCCTACGACCTGCGCATCGCCGAGTTCACGATCCTGATGCTCGTCGCGAGCAACGGCGACGTGAACCAGAAGCAGCTCGGCCAGGCGCTCGACATCTCGCCTCCGAACATGGCCGTCACGCTCGACCGGCTGGTCGAGCGCGGCTGGGTCGAACGGGTGCGCAGCACGCAGGACCGGCGCGCGCAACATATCCATCTCACGGCCAAGGGCCGGACGCTCGCGGAGCGATCCCACAAGATCTCGAAGACGATGGAGGAGTCCGCGCTCGCCATGCTGTCGCAGGCCGAGCGTGCGCTCCTGATCGAGCTGTTGCGAAAGATCTCGTCGCGCAGTCCGCGCGCCGCGCCGCTCTCGCGCCGCGACTGAGGCATCGACGCTGCCGCCGGCCTCTGCGGCACGACGGGTTCAGTGACTGCCCCAGACCTCGTCCGCGACCTCGACGATCAGCCTCAGCTTGGCGCGCTGCGCTTCCACGGCGATGTCGTTGCCATGCACCGTGCTCGAGAAGCCGCACTGTGGCGACAGGCACAGCTGCTCGAGCGGCACGTAGTTCGCGGCCTCGTCGATGCGTCGCTTGAGCTCGTCCTTCGACTCGAGCTGGCCGAGCTTGGTGGTGACGAGGCCGAGCACGACGGTCTTGCCCTTGGGCAGGAAGCGCAGCGGCTTGAAGTCGCCCGAGCGCGCGTCGTCGTACTCGAGGAAGTAGCCGTCCACGTTCATCTCGGAGAGCAACGCCTCGGCGACCGGCTCGTAGCCGCCCTGCGCCGCCCAGGTGCTCTTGAAGTTGCCGCGGCACAGGTGCACGGCGAGCGTCATGCCCGCGGGCTTTTGCGCGACGACGCGGTTGATGAAGCTGGCGTACCGGTGCGGCAGCTCGTCGGGATCGTCTCCGCGCGAGCGGGCCGCCTCGCGCATCTTGTCGTCGCAAAGGTAGGCGAGGTTGGTGTCGTCCATCTGCACGTAGCTGCAGCCGGCGGCGGCGAGCGAGCGCAGCTCGTCGCCGTAGGCGTCGGCGACGTCCTGATAGAACGGCTCGAGGTCGGGATAGTGCTCGCGGCTGATGCCGGCGCGGCCGCCGCGAAAGTGGAGCATCGTCGGCGACGGGATCGTCACCTTGGGCGTGTGGCCGGCGCTGGCCTTCGACTTCAGGAACTCGAAGTCGGCCTTCTGGATGTCCTTGACGTGGCGCACCTTGTCGATGACGCGCATCACCGGCGGCGCCAGCTCCTGCGTGCCGTCGGGCTTGACGATCGTCACCGGGATGTCGGTCTTCACGCCACCGAGCTGCTCGAGGAAATCGATGTGGAAATAGGTGCGGCGGAACTCGCCGTCGGTGACGCTCTTGAGGCCCACGTCCTCCTGGAACTTCACGATCTCGGCGATCGCGTCGTCCTCGACGTCGCGCAGCTGCTGTGGGCTGATGTTGCCGGCGACGCGCTCGGCGCGCGCCTCGAGCAGGCGCTTCGGGCGCAGAAAACTGCCGACGTGATCAGCGCGAAACGGGGGCTGGGTGCGTGTGGTCATGACGCATCGTAAAGCTAACATCGTCCCGCCATGGACGCCTGCTTGCCCGTCACTGAATCGCGCCGCGGAACGCCGCGACCCGCACCGTGATGCTGCTCGACGCCGCGCTGCGCGGCATGGTCGTCGCCCTGCTCGCGCTGTTCGCGTCGCTGCTCGCACTCGACCGCCCGCGGCTCTGGCCGGCCCGCATCGGCGTGGTGTTCGCACTCGGCCTCGTCGTCCAGGTGGTGAGCTCGACGCCGGCCTTCGAGTCGTCGGTGCCGAGGCTGTGGCAGGCGCCGCTGGTGGCGATCTCGGTCGGCAACGCGGTGCTGTTCTGGATCTTCGTCAAGGTGCTCTGCGACGACGACTTCGTGCCGCGCCCGTGGCACGCCGCCGCGTGGATCCTCGTGGCTGCGATCAGCGGCTTCAACTGCGCGACCGGCTGGAGCACGGCCGAGGTGCCGGGTCGCATCACGGTCGCCGTGCAGCGCAGCGTACCGCTGCTGTGTGCCCTGCTCGCGGCGGTCGCGGCGGGCTCGACGTGGCGGCTCGACTTGGTCGAGAAGCGCCGCCGGCTACGGCTTTTCATCGTCGTCACCGGCATCGCCTACACCGTCGCGACGCTTGGTGCGCGACTCGCATCGCCCGACGGCCGCCTGCTTGGCACAACCGCGACGCTCGATGTCGCGGCGTTGCTGATGATGATCGCGGTCATCGCCGTCTCGCTGCTGCGCGTCGGCCCGTCGGAGCTGTTCCCGGTGCTGGCCGCGACCGCGTCGCCTGCCGCCGAGCCTCCCGGCCGCGCTCCTCCGGCAGCCGACGCGGCCCCGGCAGCAGTCGCAGACGACGAAGCCGGAGCCGCGCCCGAGCCGGGCGACGAGCGGCTCGCCGCCGCTCTCGACGGTCTCATCCACGACGAGCGCGTCTACCGCCTCGAGGGACTCACGGTCTCAGGCCTGGCGAGCCGGCTCGACGTTCCCGAGTACCGGCTGCGCCGGGTCATCAACCGGCGCCTCGGCCATCGCAACTTCAACGCCTTCATCAATAGTTTCCGGCTCGACGAAGCGCAGCGCGCGCTGCGCGACCCGGCGCAACGCGCGCTGCCGGTGCTCACGATCGCCCTCGAGGCCGGGTTTCAGTCGATCGGCCCGTTCAATCGGGCCTTCAAGGCGGCCACCGGCGTGACCCCGACCGAATTCCGCAGACAACATCTTGCCGAAACCTGAAATCGGCCAGCCGATCGGCGCAGGTCGCAGTCTTCGGCGAGACGGGGCGTGCGGACGCCGGCATCGTGCCCGCACCGAAGGCGTGGAGCCTTCGACGAGGAGCTTCCATGAACGATCTCAGCAGGCGCGCTCGCGCTCGTTTCATCCGTCTCGCCTTCGCATCGGCGACGGCGCTGGCGGCCTTGGCCGTCGCCGCTCCGGCCGACGCCGCCATCGGCCTCGCCCGCATCGCCGCGACGGGTGACGACGGCACGATCACCGTCTTCTACCCGAGCTCGGCCGAGCCGAGGCCGGTCCGGCGCGGCCCCTTCTCCTTCTCGCTCGCCGAAGACGGCGCGCCGGTGCGCGGCAACGGCCGGCTCGTCGTCGTCTCGCACGGCTCGGGCGGATCGCCGTGGGTGCACGCCGATTTGGCGCGCGCGCTCGTCGACGCCGGCTTCGTCGTCGCCTTTCCCGAGCATCGCGGCGACAGCACGCGAGACCCGAGCGATCCCGGTCCCGATAGCTGGACGATCCGGCCACGCGAGGTCGTGCGCGCGATCGACGCGGTCGGCCGAGATCCGCGCTTCGCGCCGCTGATCGCGCTCGACCGCGTCGGCATGTACGGCATGTCGGCGGGCGGCCACACCGCCCTCAGCCTCGCCGGAGGACACTGGTCGCCGGCGCTGTTCGCACGCCATTGCGACGCCGATCTCGTCGCCGACTTCCAGTCGTGCGTCGGTCTCGTCACGCAGCTCACGGGCAGCCCGCTCGACCTGATCAGAAGAGTCGTCGCGCGTGCCGTCATCCAGCATCGTTTCGCGGCCGACGACCGGCCGCGTGCCGACGGCGATGCGCGCATCGCCGCGATCGTCGCCGGTGTGCCGGCAGCGGCGGACTTCGACATGAGCTCGCTCGCCGCGCCGCGTGTTCCGCTCGGCCTCGTCACCGCGCGCAAAGATCGCTGGTTGATCCCACGCTTTCACAGCGACCGCGTGCTCGAGGTGTGCAGGAGCTGCGAGCGAATCGCCGAGTTTCCCGACGGCGGCCACGGCGCGCTGCTCGCACCGCCGCCACCGAAGCTCGACGGCCTCGTCGGCGAGTTGCTCAACGATCCGCCCGGCTTCGATCGCGCCCGCGAAGCGCCGGCGGTCGACGCGAAGGTCGTCGCCTTCTTCAAGCGCCACCTGCTCGGCGGCGGCTGAGCCAGCGCGGTCAGCGACCGCGCAAATGCGCCGGCGTCTCGAGGCGCTTGGCTAGCGCCGAGAGCGTCAGCGTGATGACGAGGTAGATGGCCGAGATGAAAAGATACGGCTCCCAGTAGCGCGAGTAGGCACCGGCGACCGTGCGCGCCGCGAGCGCGAGCTCGGCGAGGCCGATCGCCGAGACCAGCGACGAATCCTTCACCAGCGTCACCGCCTCGTTGACGAGCGCCGGCACCATCCGGCGCAGCGCCTGCGGCAGCACGACGTAGCGCATCGACTGCGCGTGGGTGAGGCCGACGCTGTAGGCCGCCTGCGTCTGGCCGCCGTGGATGCTCTGGATGCCGGCGCGCAGGATTTCCGAGATGTAGGCGCCGGCGTTGAGCGTCAGCGCAAGCGAGCCAGAGAAGAACGCACCGTGGTTCTGCCGGAACTCGCGTGCCGCCTCACCGCTCAGGAGCAGGCCGCCCTCGGGCTGGATCAGCAGCGGCATCGCCGCGAAGTGGACGAGCAGGATCTGGACGAAGAGCGGCGTGCCACGGAAGAAGCCGACGTAGGCACGCGTCACCAAACGCAGCAGCTGCCACAGGGCAGCGCTCACCGGTGATGTCGGTCGCGGACTGTCGACCGAGCTGCTGACGAGGCCGAGGAAGATGCCGAGCGCGAGCCCGCCACTGAGCGAGACCACGGTGAGCTGCAGCGTCATCAGCAGGCCTTGCGCGAACAGCGGCGCATAGCCGACGAGGATGTTCCACCGCAGGTCCGGCAGGCCCACGACGCGACCGGCGCTGTCTACTTCGCGGGAGCGGAGGCGGTCGCGGCGGCGTCGCTCGCGGCGCCGAGGTAGCTCGCGTAGATGCGGTCGTAGCTGCCGTCGGCGCGGATCGCGGCCAGCCCCTGGTTGAGCTTGGCGAGCAGCTCGGCGTTGCCCTTCTTCACCGCGATGCCGTAGCGCTCGGGCGCGAAGGCCGGATCGTTGACGGTCTTGAACCGGTTGCCGGCGTTGTTCCTGACGTAGTTGACGACGACCCCGTTGTCGGCGACGACCGCATCGATGCCGCCGGTCTCGAGCTCCTTCAGCGCCAAGGGCGTCGACTCGAAGCGCTTGATGTCCGTGCTGTTCTTGCCCTGCAGCTTCGAGATCGTCTCGTCGCCGGTGGTGCCGGTCTGGACGCCGACCTTGAGCGTCTTCAGGTCCTCGAAGCGCTCGACCTTGGAGTCGGCCTTCACGGCGATGAGCTGGTGCGCGTCGAAGTAGGGGTCGCTGAAGTCCATCGACTGCTTCCTCTCGTCGGTGATCGTGATCGACGAGACGAGCAAGTCGCGGTCGCCCTGCTTCAAGGCGTTGAAGATGCCTTCCCACGGCGTGTTGACGAACTTCACCGAAAGGCCCGCCTTGGCCGCGACGGCACGGACGATGTCGATGTCGAAGCCGACGATCTCGCCCTTCTCGTTCTGCGATTCGAAGGGGGCGTACGCGGCGTCGGTGCCGACGGTGTAGATGCGTGCCGCGGTCGTCGGCGCGGACGCAGCGCTCGACGAGGTCGTGGCGCTTTCCTGCTTGCCGCAACCCGCGAGCGCCAGCGCCACGAGCGCGCACGACAGGAAGCGGAGCAGGGTCGGGTGTTCGAGTTCGGTCATCATTCCTCCTGGGGCGATCGATCGTATCGCCATGAGCCCATGATGCCCGACCGAACCCGAGACCGATCTTCCCCGGCCCTTCGTCGACGCTGGCTCGGCCTGGCGTTCGCCGCCGTCGCCTTCACGGCGGACGCGCAAGTGCAGACGCCGACCGCCGCACGCCTGACCCGACTCGCCGAAGCCTTCATCGCCCAGACCGCCGCCGACGATCCGATCGCCGCCTCGGCGCTCGGCCTGCGCGAGTTCGACGGCCGCCTCGCGCTGCCGAGCGAGACTGCGCGCGCGGCGCGGATCGCCAACCTGCGATCCTGGAAGGCCGAGCTCGAGACCATCGCCCGCGACGCCGGTGGGGGCGCGACGGTCGTCGAGGCCGGCGACGTGCGCCTCCTGCGCGCCGACTTCGACTCGCGCCTCAACGAGGTCGTCGTGCGCCAGAGCGATCGCAAGGACTACGCTGGCCCGGCGCTGCGCATCGTCGAGGCGATCTTCGGCCAGTTCCTGCATCTGCCGATCCTCGGTCGCGAAGGCGCGACCCAAGCCGACGTCGACCAGGGCTGGGACGACATCGTCGCCCGGCTCGAGCAGGCGCCCGCGTACATCGTCGCCGGCCAGCGGCTGGTGACACAGCCGGGGCGCCTCTTCGCCACCGTCGGCAGCCGCCAACTCGGCGGCGCGCCCGACTTTCTCGGCGAAGCGCTGAGCGCCGCGGCGACGACGCAGATCGCGCACCGCACGGCGGTCTTTGCCCGCTTCGTCGCCGCCCGCGATGCCGTCCTCGCGACGATCGCCGAGACCCGGGCCTACCTCGACGCGCGCGCTGCGTCCTGGCCCGAGAACCACGTCATCGGCAAGGCGGCGTACGAGCAGATGCTGCGCGACGAGATGCTGCTGCCGTTCGATTCGGCCGACCTCGAGCGCATCGCCAACGACGAGCTCGCCCACGGCTGGGCCGAGGAGGCCTGGCTGAAGGCGCTGTCGGCGCATCGCAAGATCCCGTTCGGCGCGGCGAGCGGCGGCGGCATGGCGCCGGGCGGACCGGCGCTCGTCGGCTATTACCGCGACCGGATCGCCGAGCTCACCGCCTTCATGCGCGAGCTCGACGTCGTCACCGTGCCGGCGTGGCTCGGCTCGATGGAGATCGTCGAGACGCCGGCGTTCCTGCAGCCGGTGTCGCCCGGCGCGTCGATGTACTCGCCGCGCCTCTTTTCGAAGTCGAGCACCGGCTACTACTTCATCACGCCGCCGCGCTCGCTCGAAGACGCGGCCAAGCGCCTCGACATGAACGAGGACTTCGATCGTGACCGGATCTGGTCGACGGCCGCGCACGAGGCGATGCCGGGCCACTTCCTGCAGCTCTCGATCGCGCGCCGCCATCCCGACTTCGTGCGCCGGATCCAGCACGACTCGGCGCTCGCCGAGGGTTGGGCCTTCTACGGCGAGGAGATGTTCGTGCGCCTCGGCCTCTACGGCGACGGCCTCGACGCGCGCCTCTTCACGGCGCGCTGGGAGCGCGTTCGCGGCGCCCGCGCGACGGTCGACCCGAAGCTCGCGTCGGGCGAGTGGAGCGTCGCCCAGGCGGTCGATTTCTTCGAGGCGCAGTCCGGCTTCACCCGCGGCGCGTCCGAGGCGGCGGTCAACGGCATCGCCCTCGGCCCGGGCTACGTCATCTCGTACACGGTCGGGCGCTTGCAGCTCGAGACGCTGCTCGGCGAGTACCTGCGCCGCACCGGCGATCGCGGGTCGCTGCGCGACTTCCACGACCGGCTGCTCTCGTACGGCTCGATCCCGCTCGCCGTCCTTGGCCCCGAGCTCCTCGCCGACCTGGACAAGCCGGCGAGCGTCGTCCGGGCGGCCGCGAACTACTGAAACCGCGCGAATCTCCCGATGCCAGCGGGCTCTCGCGTGTCGAGAATCCGCGCATCCCGCCTTCTGCAGAGATCCCCATGAACCGACGCCTTGCCCTGTCCACGCTCAGCGCCGCGGCCCTGATGTCGCTCGCCGCGCCCGCCGCTCTAGCGCAATCCGGTCAGCCCTTCAAGATCGGCTTCATCCTGCCGATGACCGGGCAGTCGGCCTCGACCGGCAAGCAGATCGATGCGGCGGTGAAGCTCTGGCAGGCGCAGAACGGCACGACCGTCGCGGGCCGCAAGATCGAGGTCATCGTCAAGGACGACGCCGGCGTCGCCGACACGACCCGGCGCATCGCCCAGGAGATGGTCGTCAACGACAAGATCGACGTGCTCGCCGGCTTCGGCCTCACGCCGCTCGCCTTCGCGACCGCGCCGATCGCGACGCAGAGCAAGACGCCGATGGTCGTGACGGCGGCGGCCACCTCCGCGATCACCGAACAGTCGCCGTACATCGTGCGCACCAGCTTCACGCTGCCGCAGGTGTCGGTATCGATCGCCGAGTGGGCAGGCAAGCACGGCATCAAGAGCGTCGTCACCTTCGTCGCCGACTACGGCCCCGGCATCGACGCCGAGAAGTTCTTCAAGAGCCAGTTCCAGCTCAACGGCGGCAAGATCACGGGCGAGATCCGCTCGCCGCTGAGGAGCCCCGACTTCGCGCCCTTCCTGCAGAAGGTCGCCGACCTGAAGCCCGACGCGGTGTTCGTGTTCCTGCCGTCGGGGCAGGGCGCGGCCTTCATGAAGCAGTTCGGCGAGCGAGGCCTCGACAAGTCGGGAATCAAGCTGATCGCCACCGGCGACGTCACCGACGACGACCAGCTCAACGACATCGGCGACGTCGCTCTGGGCGTTGTCAACTCGCACCACTACTCGGCGGCGCACCCGTCGCCGACCAACAAGAAGTTCGTGCAGGCCTTCGAGGCGGCCAACAAGTTCCGGCCGAACTTCATGGCCGTCGCCGGCTACGACGGCATGCACCTGATCTACAACGCGCTCGCCGCGACCAAGGGCGCAGGCGGCGGCGACGCGCTGCTCGCGGCGATGAAGGGCCAGATCTTCGAGAGCCCGCGCGGCCAGATCCTGATCGACGCGCAGACGCGCGACATCGTCCAGGACGTCTACATCCGAAAGGTCGAGCGCGTGCCGGCGATGGGCAACCAGCTCTACAACGTCGAGTTCGACGTGCAGAAGGCGGTGAAGGATCCGGCGAAGGTCAAGTAGCGACTGGGCGCAAGGCAACAATGGCGAGGCCCTTCGCGGCGGCGATCGGCAAGGGCATCGCCCTCGATCGGCGGCGCTGGTCCGAGGCTCTGCGCACGGGGGCCATCTTCGGAGTCATAGTGGCGGCGACCCCGATCGTCGGCTCGGCGATCGGTCTGGCCGCGGCCCGCGACGTCGCGCAGTGGGACCGCTGGATCGCCTTCGTCCTCCTCGGCGGACTCGGCCTCCGGGTCCTCGCCTTCGTCGACATCGACAGGGTGCCGGTCGCCGCCGCGATCGGCTTCACGACCTTCGGCATGGTCACCATCGGCGTCATGTTTGGACGGGTCCTGGGCAGCCTGGCCGGCCGGTGGGCCGAGGTGCGCGGCGGCCTGGTGCTCATCGGCATCGGCTCGGGCATCCTGTACGAGCACCTTTCGGGCGCGGCATGAGCGCGGTGCTGACCGGCGACGTTTCCGCTCCGCCCGCGGCCGGCGACTGGCTCGGCCACCCCAAGGGCCTCGCGGTCCTCTTCCTCACCGAGATGTGGGAG
>JAYVVB010000062.1:0-4194 GCA_043787455.1 Rhizobacter sp. | reverse complement strand
CATGCCGAGAATGCGCGTCGAGCCGGCGTCGACGTCGGGCGCGTGCAGCGCACCGCCTTCGTGCTGTCTGGTCTCGGCGCTGGGTTGGGCGCGATCCTCGTTGCCGGCCGCATCGGGTCGGGCTATCCGAACGCAGGCCAAGCGTTCGAACTGGACTCGATCGTCGCTGTCGTACTCGGCGGCACCGCGTTGGCAGGAGGCCGCGGCAGCGTCGCCGGCACGGTCGCGGCAGTACTGCTGCTCGCTGTCGCCTCGAACGTGCTCAATCTGCTGGAGGTGCCGACCTTCTTGCAGACGATCACCAAGGGCGTCATCGTCATCGTCGCGGTGCTGGCTGGCCACGGGGCTTCGAGATCACGATGAACGGCGGGCGTGACGTCGGCGCCTGGCTGCGGCCGCTTCGCCTTTCGGCGAGCTTGGCGATCTGGGGTGTTCTGGCCGTGATGCTTGTCGTCTCGGCGCTTCTTTCGAGCGCTTTCTTCAATCCTGTCTATCTCGCCAACGTCGTTCGCCAAGCCTCGCCGGTGGGCATCGCCGCGGTTGGCGCAACGGTGGTCATGATCCTGGGCGGAGTCGACCTCTCGGTCGGCGCGATCGTCTCCTTCGCCGCTGTGTTCGGAGCGATCCAGATGGCTGGTGACCCGGCCAACATCGGGTCGGCGATCCTCTGGACGATGCTGACCTCGGCATTGATCGGCCTCGCCAACGGCGCGCTTGTCGCCTATAACCGGACGTCATCTTTCATTCTGACCCTCGGTAGCGCGCTTGTGATCTACGGAGCGACCCAGCTTTATTCCGGCGGCACGGCGCGCGGCATCGTTGCGTCGGGCTTTCGCGAGTTTTTCAACTTCCGTGTCGGCGGCTTGGTGCCGGTGATCGCCCTGGTCATGCTGGCTTTGGCCGCACTGGTCGAAGCCGTCCTCCGCTTAACCCGTTTCGGCCGCTCGGTTTATTTGATCGGCAGCAACGCGGCGGCCGCGCGCATCGCTGGCCTTTCGCTGGCGCGTGTGACGATGGCGGCCTATACGATCTCCGGTCTCTTTGCCGGCCTTGCCGGCTTGGCGCTCCTCGCGCGTTCGGGCGTCTCCACCACCAGTTCGGGACGCGGCTTCGAGCTCGACACGTTGGCCGCCATCGTTCTTGGCGGTACGGTGTTCGAGGGCGGTCGGGGCAGCGCCGCAGCCTCTATCGCGGGTGTTCTCGTCTTGTTCATCGCCTTCAATATCGTCAACATTCTTGGCTTGAATTTCAACCTGCAACTTACAGTCAAGGGTCTGATCGTGATCGCCGCGTCGGCGATCTACGCTCGCGTCAACAACAACCACCGATAAACCCAGGAGACACTGATGCCAATCCCTCATCCGCTGCGTCGCGCGTTGCTGTTGTTGCCTTTGTTCGGGGCGCTGCCGTCGGCGGCCACGGCGCAAACGCCCGAGCGTGCGCTGCAGACCAAGCAGATTTCAGAGACCGTCACAACGACGCAGTTCAAAAAGGCGCCTCCCTATGTCATCGGTGTGTCGGCCGGCTACCTCAGCAATTCCTGGGTGGTGTTCGCCCTCCAACACATTCGCTACGAGGCATCGCTCCACAAAGAGATCACGAACGTCGTCGTGACCGACGCAGCGTTCAATCCCTCCAAGCAGGTGGCCGACATCGAAGATTTGATTGCCAAGAACGTCAGCGCGATCCTTTACTGGCCCGTCGACGAGAAGGCGATCCAACCGGCGCTGCAGAAAGCCGTTGCCAAGGGCATCCCGACGGTCAACGCCGGCGGCGGTTTTTCTTACGCGACAGGCACCGTCTCGAACGCATTCATCGACCAGTGGGCGCTTGGCGAGATGGTGGCTCGCCAACTCGTCAATGACCTGCACGGCCAAGGCAAGGTTTTTGCGATGTTGCCGATTGCCGGAACGACGGCTGCGGTAGATCAGCTCGCAGCCCTCAAGTACGTGCTGAAAGACTATTCGAAGACTGAGCTGTTGAGCGTCGAGTATGGCGACTGGAACCGGGCGAAAGCAAAGCAGATCACCGAGAACCTGATTCAGCGTTTTCCGCATATCGACGGCGTCTTCTCACCTGCAGGACAGATGTCGATCGGCGTCGCTGAGGCGCTCGAAGAAGCCGGTCGCATGAAGGGCGTCGTGATGTCGCCTGGCGACGAATACAACGGCTGGCTGAAGTGGGTCGCGAAGAACAAGCGCGGCGGCGTCGTGACGTTCCCGACACGGGCCGGTCAGGAAGCGCTCAAGCTCGCGTTGCAGGCGCTCGAAGGCAAGCCCGTTCCCCGCGGCGAGATCATCCCGTCGGTCTACCTTGACAACGCCGCCGCGACCAAGGTGCTTGAGGCGAGTCGTCCCGACGACTGGTGGGCAAGCACATTGCCGGATCAGTGGAAGCCAAAGTAATCGTGGCGGCCGGGCGCGGCGGATGACCGCGGCGCCGCCGGTCCTGGAGACACGGCAGCTCGGTAAGCGCTTCGGCCCGATTACTTCTCTCGAAGGCGTCGACCTCATTGCCCATGCCGGCGAGGTTCATGCGGTGACTGGCGCCAATGGTGCCGGCAAGTCGACGTTCATGAACCTGCTGGCCGGTGTCTTCGAGCCTTCTGCGGGCGAAATCCTTCTCGAAGGCGCGCCCGTGCGATTTGGAACACCACGGGCCGCTCGTGACGCCGGAATCGGCGTCGTCTATCAAGAGCTGACCGTGCTGCCCGAACTGACGGTGGCCGAGAACATTTTCCTCGCCCGCGAGCCACGCACGGCGTTCGGCGGCCTTGACCGCCGCCATATGGTCGAGGCTGCAGCAGCGCTGCTCGCAGAGTCCGGCATCGTGCTCGATCCGACCCGACGGGTCGGCGAACTGGGCGTTGCGACACAACAGCTGGTCGAATTGGCCCGAGCCCTGTCGGTTTCGGCACGAGTGATGATCCTCGACGAGCCGACAGCAATGCTGTCGCCGGCCGAGCGTGACTCCCTGTTTCGGATCGTCGCGACTTTGCGCCGCAAAGGTCTGCTGATCTTCTTCGTCACCCATCGGCTCGAGGAAGTATTTGAGATCGCAGACCGCGTAACCGTACTGCGCAACGGACGTCGAGTGATCACGGCGCCGGTCGCTGAGCTCGATGCGACGACTCTTGTCATGCACATGGTTGGCCACGGCGTCCCGGATCGCGTGGCGCTTGCGACACCGAGGCTCGACTCGCTACAACTGAAGATCACATACCGGAGCCGCCTCGAGACGGGCACTCTAGAACTCCGCCGTGGTGAGATTTTGGGTCTGGCCGGTCTCGTCGGATCCGGCCGGACGCGACTGGCGCGGACGATCGCCGGGTTGACGCGCAATGCCGGCGTAAAGATTGAGGAAACCGATGGACACACCTTTGTCATTCGGTCGCCGGCGGACGCTATTCGCCACGGAGTGATCTACCTTACCGAGGATCGCAAGCGCGACGGCCTATTCATTGGCCTTTCAGTCTTGGTCAACGCAACGGCGGCGACATTGGATCGCTTGTCGCGCGGCGGAATTCTCGATCGGAAGGCCGAGCGCCGCACGGCAGCCTCGGTATTCGAACGGCTTGGCCTCGTCGCCCACTCCGTCAATGCACCGGTACGGGAGCTAAGCGGCGGCAATCAGCAGAAGGTGATTTTCGCCCGTGCCCTTTTGTGCCGGCCGCGCCTTCTGATCTGCGACGAGCCGACGCGCGGTGTCGACGTCGGCGCGCGTGATGAGATCTACCAGACACTGCTTGACCTCGCGGGCGCCGGCGTTCCCATCGTGCTCATTTCGTCAGAGCTGAAGGAACTGCTCATGCTCAGCCACCGCTTGCTGGTGATGCGTTCTGCCCGCGTCGTTTGCGAGCTATCGGGTGGCGCCAGCGAGCAGGAAGTTCTATTGGCCGGAGCCGCGATCGAACCCGCGGCGGTGTAGCGAGGGTGACCCTGTCCCCGTATTCCGGGGTCCACTCGTTTTCGGTGCAATATGTGACGGTACGCCGAGCTAGAGCTGGCTCCGCAAATCTGAACAGCCCGATGAGGGTGGACACTGCTCCTGAAGGGGTTCTGTCGCAATAGCGCGATGAGGTTGAGCATGGCCACGGGGCCGAGACCGATCAGAAGGCCAGCGAGTAGAACTGGCTCGCTGCAGACGAGGCTGGGTCATTGACTCCGCCGAGCTGGCCTTTGCGGATCATGTGCA
>JAYVVB010000061.1:0-3497 GCA_043787455.1 Rhizobacter sp. | reverse complement strand
GCAGCGCGGTCTCTGACCGCTCGGGGGTCCCCCGCACCAACTGTTGCAAATATCACGAACGCCTTGCGAACAATCCTTTCCGCTGCCGCGCAGCAAGGTTAGGCTCGAGTTCCGATGCCGCGTCGCACCCTGCGATTCTTCATCGTCAAGACCCATGAAAGAGTACCGACTCCTCGCCTGGCCCGAACTGAAGGGCGACTACCAGCGCATCGCCTATCGGCGCGCGTTGAGCGAGATGTCGCAGCGCTACTTGAGCCTGGCCAAGCTGGTCGAGATCAGCGGCCTGAAGAAGGCCGAGGCCCGCACGCTGATCGAGATGCTCGACGGTCGGGCCATCCTCGGCGAACGCGACACCAGCGCGCCCGATTCATTCCTCGACTCGATCAGTCCACTCGGCTGGCTGCGCCGGGCGATGAACGCAAATCACGAGCGTCGGTAAACCTCGCGCCCCGCGCGGCGCGATCTCACTGCCTGTTCACCGCGCTCGTCGATCCGACCGGCTTCAGTGCTTTTCCTTGGCGTGGTTGATCGAATACTTGGGGATCTCGACCGTCACATCCTGACGCGCCAGGATCGCCTGGCACGAGAGGCGCGACGTGGGCTCGAGCCCCCAGGCGCGGTCGAGCAAGTCTTCCTCGCTCTCGTCCGGCTCGCCCAGCGACGCGAAGCCCTCACGGACGACGACATGGCAGGTCGTGCAGGCACAGCTCATCTCGCAGGCATGTTCGATCGCGACGCCGCTCTCCAGCAAGGCTTCGCAGATCGACGCCCCGGGCATCGCCTCGATCTCGCGACCCTTCGGGCAATATTCCGGATGCGGCAGCACCTTGATCACCGGCACGGTCAGATCTCCTCGATTCGACGGCCGGCGAGCGCCCGACGGATGCCGCGGTTCATGCGCTCGGCGGCAAAAGTTTCGGTCGTTGCGGAAAGTGCCTTCAACGCCTCGTCGATCGGGGTGCGATCCGTGCCGGCACGCACTTGCCGCAGTGCCACGCTGGCCCGCTCGATCGACTCCCGTTCGATGGCCGAGAGCAGATCGCCATCGACCGCGATCGCCGAAGCGACTGCGGCGATCAATCGGTCGGCGTCGACCTGCGCCTCGCGCAGGGCGCGCGCGGCCATGTCGTCCTCGGCATGGCCGAAGCTGTCGCCAAGCATGCGCGCGACCTCGTCGTCGCTCAGACCGTAGCTCGGCCGCACCGTCACCGCCGCCTCGACGCTGGTTGTCTCTTCGCGCGCGGCAACGCTCAGCAGTCCGTCGGCATCGACCGTGAAGGTGACGCGGATGCGTGCCGCGCCGGCGACGAGCGGCGGCAGGCCTCGCAGCTCGAAGCGGGCGAGCGAACGACAGTCGGCGACCAGCTCGCGCTCGCCCTGCACGACGTGGATCGCCATCGCCGTCTGCCCGTCCTGGAAGGTCGTGAAGTCCTGCGCGCGCGCCGTCGGGATCGGGCTGTTGCGCTCGATGATCCGCTCGACCAGCCCGCCCATGGTCTCGAGCCCGAGCGACAGCGGGATCACGTCGAGCAATAGCAGACCGCCAGCGCCCTGCTGGCCGGCCAACACTTCGGCCTGGCGCGCAGCGCCGAGCGCCACGATCTGGTCCGGGTCGAGGTTGACGAGCGGCTCGCGGCCGAAGAAGTGCTCGGTGGCGCGACGAACGAGCGGCATGCGGGTCGCGCCGCCGACGAGCACGACGCCGTTGATCTCGCCCTTGTCGACCTTGGCGTCGCGAACGACCTGGCGAGTGAGTGCGATCGTCTTGTCGACGAGAGGTCGGGCGATCGCCTCGAGATCGGAGCGCTTGACGACGACCGAGACGGACGACCCGGCGATCGCGCAGGCGAACGTCGCGCGGTCCGCGGTCGAGAGCGCTTCCTTCGCTGCGCGCGCGGCGATCGCCGCAGCGCGCCGGTCGCCGGTGCTGGCCGCGGCGATGCCAACCCTCGCGAGCGCCCAGTCGGCGAAGGCCGCATCGATGTCGTCGCCGCCCAGGGCCGAGTCGCCGCCGGTAGCGACGACCTCGAACACGCCCCGCGTCATGCGCAGGAGAGACAGGTCGAAAGTGCCGCCGCCCAGGTCGTAGACGGCATAGAGACCCTCGCTCGCGTTGTCGAGCCCGTACGCGATCGACGCCGCGGTCGGCTCGCTGATCAGGCGCAGCACCTTGATGCCGGCGAGCTCCGCCGCGTCCTTGGTGGCCTGACGCTGCGAGTCGTCGAAATAGGCCGGCACCGTGATCACGGCGCCGTACAGCTCGTCGTCGAAAGTGTCTTCAGCGCGCTGCCGCAAGGTCGCGAGGATCTCGGCGGACACCTCGACCGGCGACTTCACGCCGGCCGCCGTGCGCAACCGGACCATGCCGCCCGCGTCGTCGACGAAGTCGTACGCCGATCGACCGGCCTGCCCAACGTCGGCCAGGCCCCGGCCCATGAGGCGCTTCACCGACACGATGGTGTTGTGCGGATCGGCGACTGAAGCATCGAGCGCTGCGCTGCCGATCCGCGTCGTACCGTCGGCGAGATAGCGTACGGCCGATGGCAGAAGGACCTGGCCGTCGCGATCGGGCAGGCATTCGGCGATACCGTTGCGGACCGCGGCGACAAGCGAGTGCGTCGTGCCGAGGTCGATGCCGACCGTGTAGCGCCGCGTGTGCGGGTCGGGCGAAGCGCCGGGCTCGGAGATCTGCAAGAGCGCCATGTCAGCGCTCCAGGGCGGCGAGACGGTCGTCGACATCGTCGGCGAAGCGCTCGACGAACATCAGCGCCCTCACCTGCCGAACGGCCTCGGCGACATCGCTCGATACGTCGAGCGATTGTGCCAGCCGCTCATGCGCGGCCCTGCGCTCGCGCGTCACATCCAGCTCGATGGCTTCCAGCTCGGCCTTCGTCGACGCTTCGTCGAGCGCCTCGCGCCATGTCATCTGCCGATCGAGGAAATCGACGGGCATCGCCGTGTTGTCCTCGGCGCCGATCGGCGCGCCCGCGAGCTCGCACAGGTAGGCGGCGCGCTTGAGCGGATCCTTGAGGCGCTCGTAGGCTTCGTTGACGCGCACGGCCGACTGCATCGCCATCAGGCGCACGGCGCTGTCGGCAGCGGCGAAGCGGTCGGGATGCACCTCGGCCTGGAGGGCGCGACGGCGGGCATCGAGTTCGGGGCGGACTAGCGCGAAGCGGCGCGACAGCCCGAACAGCTCGAAATCGTCAGTGGCGAGGAGAGATTTCATCCGAAAAGAGAAGGGCCCGCGCAGCGGGCCCGTCGAACACAGCAAAGCGTCCTGTTAGACCCGAAACGACTCTCCGCAGCCGCAGCGATCCTTCTCGCGCGGGTTGTGGAACTTGAAGCCTTCGTTCAAGCCCTCGCGGACGAAGTCGAGCTCGGTGCCGTCGATGTAGGGCAGGCTCTTCGGATCGATGATCACCTTGACGCCATGGTCCTCGAAGACGTGGTCCTCGGGCGCGAACTCGTCGGCGTATTCGAGCTTGTAGGCCAGG
>JAYVVB010000060.1:0-2630 GCA_043787455.1 Rhizobacter sp. | reverse complement strand
TTCCCCCGCCGCCGGCGCGGCTCGCTCGACCATCCAGCCCAGACCGCGCACGTTGCGAATGCTCCCGGGCCCGATCTTGCGGCGCAGTGAATGGATGATGAACTCGATGACGTTGCTCTCGACCTCCGCGCCCCAGCCGTAGATCCGGTCCTCGAGCTCGGCGCGCGACAGCACCGCACCGGGACGAACCAGCAGCTCGCGCAGCAGCGCGAACTCGCGATTCGAGAGCGAGTGCTCGGTGCCCGACACCGTGACGGCCTTCGACGCCGGGTCGAGAGCGAGGATGCCGTTGCCGAGGACAGGCGCCACCGCGCCGGCGCGGCGCCGTCCGAGTGCCCGCATCCGCGCTAGCAGCTCGCCGACGGCGAAGGGCTTGACCAGGTAATCGTCGGCGCCGCGATCGAGACCCTCGATGCGCTGATCGACGGCGTCACGAGCCGTGATCACGAGGACCGGCGTCGAGTCGTCCCGGGCGCGCAGCTCTTGCAGCACGTCGAGGCCGTTGCGCAGCGGCAGTCCGAGGTCGAGCAGGATGAGCTCGAAGCCGTGATGGGCCAGGGCTGCAGAGGCGCTCCGTCCGTCGCGCAGCCAGTCGACCGCGTACGAGGCATCTCGCAAGGCCTGATCGACCGCTTGGCCCAACATGGGATCGTCTTCGACGAGCAGCACTCTCATGTCGGACCGGACGGCGTCGCGAAGACGAAGGGGTGTAGCTTACGCAAACTCCTGTATCAGGCGAGCGCGCGTCGCGATCGGTCTTCGGCCGAGACCCGCGCGCTGGATCACGTGGCGCGCGATCTCGTTGTCGCTCAGCCTTGCGATCACGCAGAGCTTGTCCTGAACTTCCGCGGGACACGGCCGGTGACCGTTGCGCCATTCGCTGACGCGATTCGGGTGCACACCGAGGGTCCTGGCGGTCAGTCCATCGCTGCCCGTGTGTCGTTTCGCACGATCGAACAGTCTGGGTATGTTCATGTCATTTCGAAGTGGGTAGGCGGACACGGCCCTGGTCGCGCTCAGTTCGCTCGCGCAGAGCCCACTCTGACAAATGACACTTAGCAGCGACTTATGGGCCGGGCCCTAGGCGGTGACGGCCTCGACCGGCGGCGCCGCCGACGCGGCGATCCGTTCGAAGAAGCGCACCGAGCGCGCGATCAGGACGTCGCGCTGCTGGTCGACCGTGACCATGTGATAGCTGTCGTCGAGCAGCACCTTCTCGACCGGTGCGCACACGTGCGCCTCGATCTCCGCGACGTTGCTGAGGCTCGCGATGTCGTCGTCGGTCGAGTGGACGACGAGGCAAGGTTTGCGCACCGACGCCAGGCGACGCCGCACATGACGCGAGAGCTGGACGAACTCGGCGAGTGAAGGCCACGGGTTGCCCGGCAGTCCCGCCGCTCTGCTGTCGCCCGAAAGCATGCTGCCGACGATCCAGCTGCGGATGCGCTCGTTCTTGATGCCGTACGGGAAGGTCTCCATGAAGACGCGCTCGCGGCCGATGCCGACCTTGCACACGAACGGCAGCAGGAACGATAGCCTGGCGACGCGGGGAATGGCCCAGCCGTCGTAGCGGAAGGTCGTGCCATAGAGGCCGACGCCGTCGATCTCGTCCGGCCGGTCGATCGCGAGCTTCAGCGCGAGAAGTGCGCCCATCGACAGGCCCGCGACGAAAAGATGATCGACTTGCCTGCGCAGCTCGGTCGCTGCCGCCTCAACGCTTCGATACCAGTCGCGCCAACCCGTGGCGACGAGATCGTCGGCACTGCCGCAATGGCCGGCGAGCTGCACCGCGCGGACGGTGAAGCCGGCTTCGTGCAGGCCGCGCGCGACGAAGCGCATCTCCGTCGGCGTGCCGGTCAGGCCGTGGATCAGGAGCACGCCCGAGCGGCCCCCGGGCCACAGGAAGTCGAGCGACTTCGCTGCCGCGGCACTCACGACGACGAGCCGACCTCGCGCTTGGCTCGCGTCAGCACCTGGTCCAGCAGCTTCATCGCCAGGTCGATCTCCGCGTCGGTGATGTGCAGCGACGGTGCGAAGGTGATGACGTTCTTGTAGTAGCCGCCGATGTCGAGAACGAGGCCGCACTTCTCGCTGCCGTGCTGGAGATCGCCGGCGAGGCCGATGTCGACCATCCGGTCGACGAGGCGCTTGCTCGGGGTGAAGCCGTCGGCCTCGCAGATTTCGGCGCGCAGCGCCAGGCCGAGGCCGTCGACGTCGCCGATCTCCGGATGGCGCTTCTGCAGCTCGCGCAGACCTTCGAGGAAGTGCGCGCCCGACCGCATCACCATCGTCTCGTAGTCGGTCTCGGCGAGCATCTTCATCGTCTCGAGGCCGATCGCCGTGCCGAGCGGGTTTGATGCGAAGGTCGAGTGCGTCGAGCCCGGCGGAAAGATCTTGGGCGAGATCAGCTCCTCGCGTGCCCACAGGCCCGCGAGCGGATTGAGGCCGTTGGTGAGCGCCTTGCCGAAGACGAGGATGTCGGGGACGACGCCGAAGTGCTCGATCGCCCAGAGTTTGCCGGTGCGGAAGAACCCCATCTGGATCTCGTCGACGACGAGGAGCACGCCGTAGCGGTCGAGGACGCGCTTCAACCCCTTGAAGAAGTTGGGCGGCGGGATGACGTAGCCGCC
>JAYVVB010000059.1:0-2930 GCA_043787455.1 Rhizobacter sp. | reverse complement strand
GGCGACGGCGCTCAAGCCGGCAACTCGACGATCTCGACCCAATTCGGATTCGCGCCGACCGCCTGCTCACCGCGCTTCGTTAGCGCACCTGTCTTCGGGTCGATGGCGTAGAGGCTGAGCCGGTTCGAGGCCTGGCCGACGGCGATCAGGAACCGACCGTCGGGCGTGATCGCGAAGCCCCGCGGCTCGGCTTCGGTCGGTGTCGAGCCGAGCGGTGTCAGGGCCCCTCCGGCCGCGTCGATCGCGAAGGCCGCGAGCGTGCTCGAGCGACGTTCGCTCGCGAAGAGAAAGCGGCCGTCGGGCGTGAGGTGGAGATCCGCGGCCCAGGGTGCGCCGGCGGCGAAATCGGGCGGCAGCGCGCTCACGAAAGGCCGGCCGCCCTTCAACGTACCGCGCTCGCGGTCGAGTTCGAGCACGTCGATCGTGGCATCGAGCTCGTTGAGCAGGTAGACGAGCGCGAGCGTCGGATGGAAGACGAAATGCCGCGGCCCGGCGCCGGGGCGCGCGTGCCATGCCGGAGGATCGTTGGCGTCGAGCCGCCCGCTCGCGGCGTCGAAGCGCATCTGACGGATCACGCCGCCGCCGAGGCACGCTGCGAACGCGAAGCAGTTCGACGGGTCGACCTGGATCGAATGCGCATTCGCTTCGGTGGCGACGGTCTGTTGCGCCGCCTGGGCCACACCGTCGGCGGCGATTGGGCTCACCGCGACGACGCTCGATCCGTACGACGCCGAGAGCAGGAAGCGGCCGCTCGGGTCGGTCGAGATCCAGCACATGCTTGCCGGCAAGGGCGCGCTGCCGATCTCGGTGAGGCGCCCGCTCGCCGCGTCGATCGCCAGGCTCTGCACCCGAAACGGCGCCAAGCGGATCGACGCGTAAAGCACGCTGCGATCGGGAGAGACGGCGAGCGGCATCACCGTGCCGCCGACGGCGAAGCGCTCGACCTCGGACAGCTTGCCGCTGGCGTCGTCGAGCGCGAGCACGGCGATGTCCTGGCTGTCGGCGTTGGCGACGAAGACGACGACGCGTCGACGCGGAAAGGGAGAGGGCAAGTCGCTCATGGTTGCAGCGACCGCGAGTCTAGTTCTCAGAACACCGGATGCCCCGTGATCAGCGAGGGCAGCCAGGTCGAGAACAAGGTGACGTAGGTCACGAGGTTGATCGCGACCCAGATCGCGAGGTAGTACGGCCACGCCGTGCGCGTCGCCTGGCCGATCGAGATGCCGCCGATGGCGCAGCCGACGAACTGCACCGTGCCGACCGGCGGGTGGACGAGCCCGAGGGCGCAGTTGAGGAGCAGCATCATCCCGAACTGCACCGGCCCCACGCCCATCTGGATCGCCAGCGGCAGGAACAGCGGCGTCGTGATCAGGATGTGCGCCGCCATGTCGAGGAAGATGCCGAGGAAGATCTGGATGATGTTGATGTAAAGCAGCATCAGCCACGGCGTCTGCGTCGCGTGCAGCAGCGCTGCCTCGATCGCGGCCGGGATCTCGAGATACGCCATCTGCCAGCGCAGCATGTTCGACACGCCGATGAGCAGCAGGATCACGCCGGTCGTCTTTGAGGCCTTGGCCAGCGACTTGAGCAGCTTGGCCTTGTCCATCGTGCGATAGAAGAAGGCGGTGAGGCAGAGCGAGTAGGCGACAGCGATGGCTGCGGCCTCGGTCGCCGTCGTCACGCCGCCCATGACGCAGGCGAGGATCACGACGATCACCATCAGCCCGGGGATCGCCGCGACGAATGTGCGCAGCACCGCGCCCCAGCCGGGAAACACCTCGAGCATCGAGCTGCCGTCGGCGCGCCTCGGAAAGCCGTTCCGCACCGCCTGCCAGTAGGCCGCGATCAGCATGCAGACCATGATCCAGAACACCGGGATCAGGCCGGCGAACATCAGGTCGCCGATCGAGACGCCGCGGATCGAATGACCGTCGATCGTGCCGACCGCCGCCTGCGCCGCGAAGGCGTAGATGATCATGTTGTGCGACGTCGGCATCAGCGCGCCGGTGAGCGAGGCGTGCGTCGTCACGTTGACGGCGTAGTCGGCGCTGTAGCCCTCGCGCTTCATGATCGGGATCATCACGCCGCCCATCGCCGAGGTGTCGGCCACGGGCGAGCCCGAGACGCCGCCGAAGAGCGTGCTCGCCATGACGTTGGCCAGGCCGAGGCCGCCCTTCAGGTGGCCGACCATGCTGCGCGCGAAGTCGAGGATCTTGTCGGCGATGCCGCCGTGCAGCATCAGCTCGCCGGAGAAGATGAAGAACGGGATGGCGAGGAACGAGAACACGTTCATGCCCGAGACCATCATCTGGATCGGCGTCGCAAGCGGCAGGCCTTCGACGGCGAAGGTCGCGAGGCAGCTCAGGCCGATCGCGAACGCCACCGGTACGCCGAGGACGAGAAAGAGCAGGAAGCTCAGGCAGAGAACGGTCAGTTCCATGGCTTCAGTGCCCGCTCGCGCCCGGCTTCAGGAATTGCGTCGCCAGGTGCTCGATCGAGAAGATAGCGATGAGGATGGCAGCCAGGATCGGCGGTAGATAGCGAAAGGCCTCGGAGATGCCGAGCGTCGGAATCGTGTCGCGGAACGTCGACGTCGCCATGTGCACGCTGCCCCAGAGCAGCAGCGCCGCGAACGCCAGGATCAGCACCTCGACGAGCGCGTGGACGGCGGCCTGCGCCTTGGACGGCAGTAGCTGCACGACCGAGTCGAGGCCGATGTGGCCGCTCTCGCGCGCGCCGGCCGCGGCGCCGAACATTGCCACCGAGATCACCATCAGGAGCGCGACCTGCTCGACGTAGGGCTGCGACGCGTTGAAGACGTAGCGCAGGACGACGCCGTAGATGACGACGATGCCGAGCGCGGCAAGGCAGGCGCAGGCGAGATGCAGCGCCCCCCTTGAGAGCCGGGCACTCAGCAGCGTGAGCCAGTC
>JAYVVB010000058.1:0-3991 GCA_043787455.1 Rhizobacter sp. | reverse complement strand
GCGCGCCCAGCCGAAGTTGTACGTCGCACCGAGCTGCCAGGTTCGCTCGTCGGTGGGATCGTTGATGCCGTCGTTGAAATGCACGTTCTGCATCGATAGCGCGGTGGCGAACAGGCCGCGCGAGAAGACGATGTTCGCGCCGACGAGGTCGCTGTGCTCGTCGGCGCGCCCGAGCGCATACATCACGCTGCCGGTCACGCCGCCCCAGTTCGGCGACACGTAGCCGGCGCCGTGGCTCCTGTAGAAGTCTTGCTGCACACCTTCGAGGTTGCCGCTTGCGAAGATGTGGCGGATCGCCGGCGAGAACGCCACCGAGTTACCCATCGCGTTAAACCGCGTCGTCGTGTCGAACAGAAGCGTCTGCAGGCGGCCGACACTGAGCGTTCCGTAATTGCTCGCAAGCGACACGAAGGCCTTTCGCGACAAGAACGGGTCGGCGTCGTTGCGGCCGGTGTCGAAATCCTGGAAGCGAACGAAGGTCTCCAGCGTGATGCCGGGCTTCCAGCCACCGTCAAATCCGTAGGTCGAATTGACGCCTACGAAACTCGCGGTCAACGAATTGCTGTTGAAGCGATGGCTCGCCTCGAAGCCACTCGGCTCGAATCGACCGTAGGAGAAGTCAGCGACACCGTAGAGCGAATAGTCGGCCTGGGCGTGGGCGGCGCAGACCGCGCCTGCGAGGCCAAGCGCCACGGCGATTCGTCGCAATGTGTTCTTCTTCGTCATCGGTTGCGCCCGTTTCTTCGATGCGCCGAGCGCCGCCGCCACAACACCGCCGCTGCGGCGAGCGCCAGCAGCCACAGGGTCGGGTCGGTGCGCGGATCGCCTCTCGCGAGCGTGCAGCCGCCGCTCGACACATCGGCCTGTTCCTGGCCGATGCCGTCGAGGCTGACGTCGACTGGTCGCGCTCCGCTGTCGGTCGCAATGCTCAGCTTGCCCGATGACGCGCTCGTGCTGGTCGGCTCGAACGTCACCGTGATGCGACACTCGCTGCCGAGGGGCAGAGTAAACGGCATCGGCGGGCAGGTCTGCGAGGCGACGCTGAATGGCGAATCGGCCGTGATGCCGGTGACACTCAGCACCCCGTCGCCGCCGGCCGCCAGGCGTAGCTCGAGCGGCTTGGAGCGCGCTCCGACGCGCACGCCGCCGAAGCTCAATGCCGTGCTCGACACGGTCAGAAACGGGGAAATGCCGCCGACGCCTCGGCCTTGCACCGTCAGCATCGTGGGCGCAAGGCCAGTGGCCGTGACGACTTCGATTTGCGCGGTCTTTTGTCCCCCGCTGCCGGGCAGGAAGCGAAGGGTGACATCGCAGAATTGGCTGTCGAACATCGTGGTCGGGCAGGTGCTGATCGCGAAGTTCGAAGCATCGGCGCCGACCAATCGGACCGCCGGCACATCGACCGCGCCGGGCCCGGTGTTCGTGAGCCGGCGCGTGAGCACGACAGCCGCTTCCTGGCCTGCGATCACGAGATCGGGAAAGGTCAATGTAGTCGCGCCCGCCGACCACTGCAGGACAGGCACGGCGAATGCGCGTGCCGTCGCGCTCAACGGGACGATCAGATTCGGCTTGGTCGGGTCGTTGCTGGCGAGAGTCAGATTGGCCGAGTAGGCGATGTCGGGCGGGGTCGGATTCGGCGTGAACTGGACTTGCAGCGTGCAGCTGGCACCCGCGGCGAGCGACTTGCCGGCGCAACTCGACGCGTCGGGCACGAACGCGAAGCCGCTGCCGCTGATCGCGACCGCGCCGATCTGCAGCGCCAGCGTCGCGCTGGCGCGGTTGGTGACGACCAACGGTTCAGGCAGGTAGATCGCGCCGATCGAGCGGTTTCCGAACGGGATCGCTGCGCGGCTCACGTCCATCTGGGGCACCGGCACCGGAACGCCGGTACCGCACACCATCACCGACTGATCGCCGTTGCTGCTTTCGACTGCCTGAATAGTCAAGGTCGTGCAGCGTTCGCCGAGGCCGGCCGGTGCTGCCAATGGCCGGAAGGTCAGCCCGATCGTGCACGTCGGCGCGCCGCCGACCAACATCGCGAGCGGCGGCGCCACCACGCAGTTCTCGGTCAGCGTGAACTCGGTCGGGTTGCTGTCGGTCACCGCCGTGATGTCGAGCCCGTTGGCGGTGCCGCTGTTCGAGACGATGAAGTCGTTCCACAGCCCGCTCGTCGTGCCGACCACCTGGCTCGCGAACGCGGGCGGCGAGACGCGACCGCCGACGACCGGGGGCGTGGTCGTGATGCCGATGCGCGGGCTCGCGGCGACGAAGCCTTGCAGGTTGTACACGACCGATGTACCGGCCGTCGGCGAGTTGTGGGTGACCGTGAGCGTGGCATTGCGCGCGCCGGTGCCGCCGCCGAAACCGAACTTCAAGGGATTGAACTTGATCGGCAATATGCATGAGCCACCGGCAGGCACGAATGCGCCGCCACCGATTAGGCTGCCGGCCATTGCCGAGGTGCATCGTGGCCCGACTGGCAACCCTGGGCAGCTCGCCAGGTCGGCGATCTCGTAGTAGCCCGTGTAGTCGGTGCCCCCGGCCTGCGCTGCGGACAGCGCGACCTGCAGGCTGGAGCCGCCGGGCGTCGGTGCGTTGTTGCTGATGGTCGGGCAGATCGTCTGGCTGCCGCTGGTCGGAGCGAGGAATCCGGGCGCACCCAGCAATCCGAAGTTGTTCGGCGTGTAGACGGGGGTCGGATCGAGCCCGGTGCCCGACAGAGACAGCGATACCTGTTGTGACGTCACACCGACGCGGTTGTTGATCCTGAAGATCAATGATCCGGCACGCAGGCCGATGCCACCTGGCGTGAATTGCATGCGCACCGTGCACGTGCCGCCCGGGCCCAGCGTCGTGGCCCCAGAGCAAGTCCCGCCGGCCACCACCGCGAACTCGGCGTTGCTGCCTTGCGGCGCGGTCATGAAGGTCGCGTTTTCGCCACGCTCATTGGTGATCGTGAAATCGCGTGTCGCCCCTGCGACGCCCGAGACCGAACTGCCGAAGGTTGTCGTGCCGGACACACCGCCGTCGCGAACGTCCCTCAGGTAGAGGCGGACGATGTCCAGGTCGCCGTTGGTGAGCGTGAGCGAGCTGAGGATCTCGGACATCGTTCCGGCCGACGTCATGACGGTGCGTAGATTCGCGCCGCTGGCCGCGACCGAGCCGTTCGGCACGATTCCCGAGGTCAGGCGGGGCGGGGAATCGTGGCAACCCGCATTCGCGCACGAATAGTCGTTCCCGTCGTCGGGGTTCGACCGGTGAGTGGCGGAATACGCCGCTGGTGGCGCAGCCGACGCCGATGTGCCCACGATCGCGCCGATGCCGAGCGCGCACACGGCGAGTGCCGTCCGCCAGCCGATGCGGCTCATCGCGCCTGAGGTCCGGCCGCGCTGAGACGGCTCTTCCTCGTGTCTCACACGCAATCCACCACTCGGAATTCCACGCGCCGATCGAGCGCATCACGCACGTCGTCGGTCCCCAGTCCGACGAGCGCCTCGCGTGAGCCGACGCCGGTGGCGCTAAGCTTGGCGGCAAGAGCGCGATTGTCGCGTTCCAGCATGCGCTGCACGGCTTCCGCCCGCTGCCGCGACAAAGCTTCGTTGGCGCGCGCGCTGCCGGTGCGGCTGGTATGGCCGACGACGCGAACGCACGAACTGGTCTTGCCCGCCTTCTGCGCAAGCGAGGCGATCCACATTTCGTACTGCTGCGGAAGGTCGCCGGCGACGTTGAACTGGGTCTTGCCCGGTTGAAACAGCAACTTCACCGGCAACCGCTTCAACTCGAACCCGGAATCGACGAGCTTGCCGAACGCGTCGCGCGCGGCATCGCGTTGGCCGAGCTGCCAGCTCGTGATGTAGAGGCCGTTCAAGACGCGCAGGTCGCCCGGGTCGGCGAGCGGCTCCGCCTCCTTGTAGAGCTTGTTCGCGAGCGGCACCTTGCCGCCGTCGTAGGCGAGGATGGCCTCGTTCACCACCGCTGCCGCGGGCAACCG
>JAYVVB010000057.1:0-3168 GCA_043787455.1 Rhizobacter sp. | reverse complement strand
GCGACGAGGGCGTTGTCACCGGTAATGACCTTCAGGGTCACGCCGAGCGCCCGCAACCGCTCGATGGTCGCTGCGATGTCGGGCTTCAGCGGATCGGAGAAGAGCACGAAGCCGATGAAGCACATGCCGGCCTCGTCGGCCTTGCCGATCGTCGCCGCGGAGCCCAGCTTCCTGCGCGCCAGGCCGAGCGTGCGCTGGCCGTTCCTGCTGTACTCGACGAAGCGCGCGTCGATCTCCTTGCGCACGGCAGCCAGCGGCTGCTCGCTCCCGTCCGGCATCTCGGCGCTCGTGCACACCTCCAGCACCTGGGCCAGCGCGCCCTTGGTGATCATGAGGTTGCCGTCGGGGCCGGCGGCGAGCACCGTGAGGCGCTTGCGGATGAAGTCGAAAGGGATCTCGTCGAGCTTCTTCCAGGCCGAGATGTCGATCGTGCGGTGATCGCGCACGGCGGCGTCGATCGGACTCGAGAACCCGGTCTCGAACGACGAGTTCAGATAGACGCAGAGCAGGGCGTCCTCGCTCTCCTTGCCGTCCAGGCGGGTCACGGACTGCAGCTTGACTTCGCCTTCGGTGAGGGTGCCGGTCTTGTCGGTGCAGAGCACGTTCATGCTGCCGAAGTTCTCGATCGACGAGAGGCGTTTGACGATCACTTTCTTCTCTGCCATTCGCCGCGCGCCGGCCGCCAGGTTGATGCTGACGATGGCCGGCAGGAGCTGCGGCGTCAGCCCGACTGCCAGCGCCATCGAGAAGAGGAAGGAGTCGAGCACGGGCCGGTGCAGGTAGACGTTGAACGCGAAGATGCCGATGACGAGCAGGAGCGTGACCTCCATCAGCAGGTAGCCGAAGCGGCGGACGCCGCGCTCGAAGTCGGTTTCCGGCGGCCGCAGCTTCAGCCGCTCCGAGACCTTGCCGAACTCGGTGTCCTTGCCGATGGCCACGACCAGCGCGGTCCCGCTTCCGGAGACGACGTGCGTGCCCAGGAACACGACGTTCGTCCGTTTGGCGAGCGGCGTTTCCGCCGGCAGGACCGACACCGACTTCTCCGCCGGGAAGGTCTCGCCGGTCAGCGTCGCCTCGTCGGCGAAGAGATCGCGCGAGTCGAGCAGCAGGCAATCGCCCGGAGCAGTGGCGCCGGCAGCGAGAACGACGACGTCGCCGGGGACGACGTCCCTGACCGCGACGTCGACCTGGGCGCCGTCGCGAAGGACCCGTGCCTTGACTTCGACGAGCGACAGCAGCTTCTCGACCGCTCCGGCAGCGCCGCGCTCCTGCCAGAAGCCGAGCAGGCCGCTCGCCAGGACGATCGCGAGGATGATCGTCGCGTCGACAGCGTCGTGCAGGAAGATCGAAATGACCGCAGCGGCGATCAGCATCAACACGATCGGACTGGAGAACTGGCCGACCAGCAGCCCGAGCGCGTCGGTTCGTTTCTTCGCAGCGAGTTGACTGCCGGCGTAGCGCCCCTTGCGGGCGGTCGCTTCGGTGGTCGTCAGGCCTTGGCCGGTCGTGCCCAGGCGTCGCAACACGTCGGCGGACGGCAGGCTCCAGTCAGGCGCGGTTGCGTTTTCCATGGATCAGCTCCGAGTCAGACGTGCCGAACCTCTTCGTCCGCAGAAGATCGAGTGAGGCTCGGAGGGCTTGGGGTGCGCGTGTCACTGCCCAGGGATTGTCGTGGCGGCAAGCCCGTCCGCGCGACGTGACGCGATTCATGTGAGCGCTTCGGCGATGGGGTCCAGCGTCATGGTCGGCGTGACCCGACCGCGTCGATGAGCGCTCGTACACTCATCCGTTTTAACGACCGACCGAGACCATGACGACGCTGTGGGCCAAGCTGCTGCCGCGCGAGGGCAACTTCTTCGAGCTCTTCGACCAGCACGGCGCCCACATCACCGAGGGCGCGCGCGCCTTCATCCGGCTGATCCAGAACTACGACGACCCGGTGCTGCGCGAGAAGCACGCCAACGAGGTCGGCACCTCCGAGCGCCAGGCCGACAAGATCACCGCCGAGGTCAACCGGCTGCTGCACAAGACCTTCATCACGCCGATCGACCGCGAGCAGATCCACGGCCTCATCAACGCCATGGACGACATCCTCGACCTCCTGCAGGACGCGAGCGAGACCATGTCGCTCTACGACGTCCAGGTGATGAACGATGACATCCTGCGCCTCGGCGACCTGAGCGCGAAGTGCTGCGAGCGCGTCCAGCACGCGGTCTCGCTGCTGTCGAAGATCAGCCAGCCCGACGTCGCCCAGGCGGCGCTCAAGACCTGCGAGGAGATCGACCGCCTCGAGTCCGATGCCGACCGCGTCATGCGCTCGGCCATGTCGCGCCTGTTCCGCGAGGAGAAGGACGTGCGCGAGCTGATCAAGCTGCGCGCCATCTACGAGCTGCTCGAGTCGATCTCCGACCGCTGCGAGGACGTCGCCAACCTGATCGAAGGCGTCGTCCTCGAGAATTCGTGAGCTCCACGGAGATCTCGTTCGGCGTCGTCGCGCTGCTGGTGGCGCTCTCCGTCGCGTTCGACTTCATGAACGGCTTCCACGACGCCGCGAACTCGATCGCGACCGTCGTCTCGACCGGCGTCCTGAAGCCGCAGCAGGCGATCGTCTTCGCCGCGTTCTTCAACATCGTCGCCATCTTCGTCTTCCACCTCAGCGTCGCGGCGACGGTCGGCAAGGGGATCGTCGAGGCGGGCGTGGTCGACCACCATGTCGTCTTCGGGGCGCTCATCGGCGCGATCTTCTGGAACCTCGCGACGTGGTGGCTCGGTATCCCGTCGAGCTCGTCGCACGCGCTGATCGGCGGCATCGTCGGCGCGGCGACGGCCAAGGCGGGGACCGGCGCGCTGATCGGCGCCGGCGTGTGGAAGACAGTGCTCTTCATCTTCGTCTCGCCGGTGCTCGGCTTCCTGCTCGGCGCGCTGCTGATGGTGATCGTCGCCAACGTCTTCAGGCACTCGTCGCCGCTCAAGGTCGACAACCTGTTCCGCCGCCTGCAGCTCGTCTCGGCCGGCCTCTACAGCCTGGGCCACGGCGGCAACGATGCGCAAAAAACCATCGGCCTGATCTGGATGCTGCTGATCGCCACCGGGTATTCGAGTGCGGCCGCGCCGATGCCGCCGACCTGGGTGATCTGGTGCCGACGCCGATCGCGATGTAGCAGCACC
>JAYVVB010000056.1:0-4687 GCA_043787455.1 Rhizobacter sp. | reverse complement strand
CGACGAGTTGGTCATGACGATGCGGGGCATGGGACTGTTCCTGCGTCGCGGAGCGTAGCACCACAACAATCACGGAGAAGACTCATGCGGACATTCGATTCGGTATCCGATCTCGAAGCCATCGTCGGTCAGGACGCCATCGTCGGCGGCTGGATCACGATCGATCAGGAGCGGGTCAACCAGTTCGCCGAGGCGACCGACGATCGCCAGTGGATCCACGTCGACCAGGCGCGCGCGAGCGAGGGCCCGTTCGGCGGACCCATCGCGCACGGCTTCCTCACGCTGTCGCTGCTGCCTCATCTGATGGCCGAGGCCTTCACGATCAACCATACCGTGATGGGCGTGAACTATGGACTCAACAAGGTCCGCTTCCCGTCGCCGGTGCCGGTCGGCAGCCGGTTGCGTCCGCATTTCAGGCTGAAGTCGCTGGAGCATCTCGCGCCGCAACTCGGCCACCCCGGCGTGCAGCTGGTGTGGGACGTGACGATCGAACGCGAGGGCAGCGACAAGCCGGTGTGCGTCGCCGAAACGGTGTCGCGACGTTACGGCTGATCGGCTCGCTCCCCCGTCGGGGAGGGGAGCTCAACGCTTCGCGTACTGCCCGGCACCGAACAGCATCTCGCGCGCCTTGTCGTCGGTCAGCGCCTTGCGTGCCTTGTCGAGCACCTGAACGCCGCGCTGGGCGGCGGCGCGTGCGGCGATGGTGTCGAACCAGCGCTTCACGTTCGGAAAATCGTCGAGGTCGATCCCCTGGTTCTGGTGCGACCGCGTCCACGGCCACGTGGCGATGTCGGCGATCGTGTATTCGCTGCCGGCCAGGAAGCGCGTCTGGCCGAGCCGCTTGTCCATCACGCCGTACAGCCTGCGGGCCTCGTTGGTGTAGCGGTCGACCGCGTACGCGATCTTCTCGGGCGCGTAGAGGCGGAAGTGATGGGCCTGGCCGAGCATCGGGCCGACGCCGCCCATCTGGAACATCAGCCACTCGAGGGTCTCGTACTTGCCGCGTACCGACGTCGGCATGAACTGGCCGGTCTTGCCCGCGAGATAGAGCAGGATCGCGCCCGACTCGAAGAGAGCGATCGGCTCTCCGTCCGGCCCGTCGGGATCGATGATCGCCGGGATCTTGCCGTACGGATTGAGCGACAGGAACTCGACCGACTTCTGGTCGTTGCTGTCGAACGAGACCCGATGCGGCTCGTAGGCGAGACCAGTCTCCTCCAGCAGGATAGCCACCTTCACGCCGTTGGGCGTAGGCAGCGAATAGAGCTGGATCCGCTCGGGATGGAGCGCGGGCCACTTGCGGGTGATGGGGAACGCGGACAGGTCGGTCATGCGGCCAGCCAGCTCGCGAGATCGCTCTTCAGCTGCGTCAGATCGGCTTGCCGCGTGTACATCATGTGGCCGTCGTCGTAGTAGCAGTGCTTCACCCGCGCGAGCACGTCGGCGGGCGCGTTGAGCTGGGCGATCGACCAGTCGCTCGCGCTGTACGGCGTGCCGAGGTCGTAGCGGCCGCTCGCGACGAAGACCTTGAGATGCGCGTTGCGGCGCATCGCCCGCGCGAGGTCGGGGCTGGTAGTGGCGTAGCCGTTGCCCTTGTCCTCGCCGCGGTTCCAGTTCCAGGCCTTGTGGGTGTCGAGCGAGAGCACCTCGTAGCGGGTGTCGGTGTTCATGCCGAGCTGCTCGCCGAAGTAGGCCATCGCCGCCATCGTGTACGGCGGCGCGATCGCCTCGATGCCCGGGTCGAACTCCATCTCGCGGCCGCGGCTCGCCGCCATCGGACCGGTCGCGCGCGCCTCGAGTCTGCCGACGATGCGCCCTTGCGGCCGGAGCGCCTCCATGAAGTAGCTGTGGTCATCGACGCGCAGGTTTTTCTCTTCGATCAGCGCCCGCGGCAGGCCGGTGAGCTCGGCGAGCCTCCTGACGATGCGACTGCGCCGCTTGCCGTCGAGACGCGCGCCGGCGAGCAACGCCGCGGCGTAGTCCTCGTCGACGAAGGCCTCGGCGGCGGCCCGTGCCGCGGCGGGCGATTTTGCCGGCTCGCCCTTCAAGAGGCCGTGGTATTGCGAGACGTTGGCGAATGCCGGCAGGAAGAGCGCGTGCGGCAAGTCATTCAAGGGCGCGAAGACGATGCTCTGCAGGTCCATCGCGCACGAGATCAGGATCAGGCCCGAGAGCGCGACGCCGGCGCTCTGCAGCTTATCGGCCATCGCCGCGCCGCGCGTCGTGCCGTAGCTCTCGCCGGCGAGGTACACGGGCGAGCCCCAGCGCTTGTGACGCGTGAGCCAGAGCCGCACGACCTCGGTCAGCGCGGCGACGTCGCCGTCGACCGAGAGCAGCTTCTTCCTCGCCTCGGCGCTCGCCGTCGTCGACCAGCCGGTGTGCGGCGGGTCGATGAAGACGAGGTCGAAGTGCTCGAACCAGCTGTGCGGGTTATCGGCGACGGAGTACGGCGCAACCGGCATGCTGCCGTCGTCAGGCACGACGACGCGCTTGGGGCCGAGCGCCCCGAGGTGCAGCCACACCGAGGCCGACCCGGGACCACCGTTGAACGCAAAACACACCGGCCGCGTGCGCGCGTCGCCGCCCTTCAGCACATAGCTCGTCGTCATCACGGCGGCGAGCGGCTCGCCGAGCGCGCCGTCGAAACCTTCGCCGACGACCGGCAGGAACGCGGCCTGGACGGCGTAGTCGAACGCCTGGCCACCGAGCTCGACCGAGCCGGTGCTGTCGTGGGGCGACTGCGCGACGAGCTTGTCGACGCGCTCGCGCATCTTTTTGTCGGCGTCCTTGGTGTCGGCGCCGGGATCGGGAACGTCGGGCATGCGGTCTGCGTTCGGGGCGCGACGGGGCCGCTGCGCTACGGGCGCAACGGCCCGAAGATCAGGAGTTCGCGGTCTTGAGGTAGCGCGCTTCGAGGGTCTTGGCGCTGAGGAGGCGCAGCGTCACGAGGACGCGCTCCCAGAACGTCAGCGGCTGGACCCGGCCGCTGGGCAGGACCAGCACCGGCCCGAGAATAGGCTCGTCTTCGATCCGCGATTCCTGGTACTGAGGCTCATGCCGGATTGCGCTCAATATCGTCTCCTTGGATCGCGCAGCGCGAACTGTTTTTCCAATGTAACAGAGTGTTCTTGAACGTCTCGACCTTCCATCCAGGGCGCCGCGCCGGCCTGGTCTTCGTCTTCCTCTGGTTTTTCATCGGCGGCATCGCCCATTTCGCCGCGACCGACATCGAGACGAGCATCGTTCCCGCGTGGATTCCATGGCCGCGCTTCATGGTGCTCGCGAGCGGCGTGTTCGAGTTGCTCGGCGCCGCCGGGCTGGTGTGGCCGCGCTCGCGCCGCGCCGCCGGCTGGGGCCTCTTCGCGCTGACGATCGCCGTCACGCCGGTCCACATCTGGATGCTGCAGCGGCCCGATCTCTTTCCGACGGTTCCGTATTTGGCGCTGGTGCTGCGCCTGCCGCTGCAGGTGGCGCTGTTGGCGCTGATCGTGTGGAGCACGCGTCCGCCGCTGCCTCGCGCGACCGCGGCCTAAACTGGTCCATCCAATGAGTACGCCTCGGCCATGAAGCCTTCAAAGACCCATCGCTTCGAAACCCTCGCCGTCCACGCCGGCCACGGCGTCGATTCCGCCACCGGCGCGGTCACCGAGCCGATCCATCTCTCGACCACGTTCGAGCGCGGCGCCGACGGCGGCTACCCGCACGGCTTCATCTATTCGCGCAACCACAACCCAAATCGCAACGGCCTCGAGGCCGCGCTCGCCGCGCTCGAAGGCGGCGCAGCGTGCGCCGCCTTCAGCTCGGGGCTGGCCGCCGTGACGGCGATCTTCCAGGGCCTGCAGCCAGGCGACCACGTGGTCGCGCCGAAGGACATTTATCACGGCACGGCCAACGTGCTCAAGCACCTGTTCGCGAAATGGCAGGTGAGCGCGACTTTCGTCGACATGACGCGGCTGACCGACATCAGCGACGCGCTCCGGCCGGGCACGCGCATCATCTGGATCGAGACGCCGTCGAACCCGCTGCTGCAATGCGTCGACATCGCCGCAGTCGCCGACATCGCCCGTCGCGCCGGCGCGCGCGCCGTCGCCGACAACACCTTCGCCTCGCCGGCGCTGCAGCGACCGCTGGCCCTCGGCTGCGACCTGGCGCTGCATGCCACGACCAAGTACCTCGGCGGCCGCAGCGACGTCCTCGGCGGCGCCGTCGTCGCCCGCATCGACGACGAGGCCTTCGCGCAGATTCGCAGGGCGCAGCTCTTCGGCGGCGCGGTGCCGTCGCCGTTCGACTGCTGGCTCGTGATGCGCAGCCTGCCGACCTTGCCCTATCGCATGCAGGCGCACTGCGCGAACGCGATGAAGGTCGCGACCTTCCTGAGCGCGCATGCGAAGGTCTCGGCCGTGCATTACCCCGGCCTGGAGGCTAACGCCTTCCACAGGGTCGCGAAGCAGCAGATGTCGGGCTTCGGCGGCATGCTCTCGTTCGAGACGAAAGCCGGCAAGGACGCGGCGATGACCGTCGCCGCGAACGTCGACGTGTTCACTCGCGCCACGAGCCTCGGCGGCGTCGAGAGTCTGATCGAGCACCGCGCCTCGATCGAAGGGCCGGAGAGCAGGACGCCGCAAGGACTGCTCCGCGTCTCGGTCGGGCTCGAGCATGCCGACGACCTGATCGACGATCTGGCGCA
>JAYVVB010000055.1:0-6693 GCA_043787455.1 Rhizobacter sp. | reverse complement strand
GAGGAGATCCGCTACGAGGGCTACGGCATCGGCGGCGCGGCGATCATCGTCGACTGCATGACCGACAACCGCGTGCGCACAGTGGCCGAGGTGCGCCATGCGTTCAGCAAGTACGGCGGCAACCTCGGCGCCGAAGGCTCGGTCGCGTTCCAGTTCAAGCACTGCGGCCAGATCGTGTTCGCGCCGGGCGCGAACGAGGACAAGATCATGGAAGTGGCGCTCGAGGCCGGCGCCGACGACGTGATCAACGACACCGACGGCGCGATCGAGGTGTTGACGCCGCCGCACGACTTCGAGAGCGTGAAGACGGCGCTCGAGGCGGCGGGGCTGAAGCCCGACCTGGCCGAAGTGACGATGCGGCCCGAGAACACCGTGACGCTGGACCGCGACGACGCCGAGCGCATGCACAAGCTGCTCGACGTCATCGAAGACCTCGACGACACCCAGGCCGTCTTCCACAACGCCGAGATGCCGCCGTGACCGGCCCGCGCGGCGCGAAGGTCACCGCATGAAAGTGCTCGTGATCGGCTCGGGCGGGCGCGAGCACGCGCTCGCCTGGAAGCTGGCGCAAGCGGCGCGGGTGCAGCGCGTCTACGTCGCGCCCGGCAACGCCGGCACCGCGACCGAGCCGGGCGTGAAGAACGTCGCCCTCACCGACCTCGCCGAGCTTGCCGATTTCGCGATCGCCGAGAAGATCGACCTCACCGTCGTCGGCCCGGAAGCGGCGCTCGCCGCCGGCGCCGTCGACCTGTTTCAGGGGCGTGGCCTGCGCATCTTCGGGCCGACGAAGGCGGCGGCCGAGCTCGAGAGCTCGAAGGCGTTCGCCAAGGACTTCATGCGCCGACATGCGATCCCGACAGCGGGCTACGCGGTCTTCGAGGACGCCGCGGCGGCGCGCGCGCACATCGAGCAGGCGAGCGTGCCGATCGTCGTCAAGGCCGACGGCCTCGCCGCAGGCAAGGGCGTCGTCGTCGCCCAGACGCGCGACGAGGCGCTCGCCGCGATCGACGCGATGCTCGGCGGCGGCGTGTCCACTGCCGGCGGCGGACGCGTCGTCATCGAGGAGTTCCTCGAAGGCGAGGAGGCGAGCTTCATCGTCGTCTGCGACGGCCGCGGCGTGCTCTCGCTCGCGACCAGCCAGGACCACAAGCGCCTGCTCGACGACGACCAGGGCCCGAACACCGGCGGCATGGGCGCGTATTCGCCGGCGCCGGTGGTGACGCCGAACGTGCACGCGCGGGTGATGCACGAGATCATCCTGCCGACGATCCACGGCATGGCCGCCGAAGGGCGGCCGTTCAGCGGCTTTCTCTACGCCGGCCTGATGATCGATGCGCACGGCGTGCCGAAGACGGTCGAGTTCAACTGCCGCCTCGGCGACCCGGAAGCGCAGGTGATCCTCATGCGCCTGAAGAGCGATCTGTTCGAGCTGTTGCTGCAGGCGTCTGCGCCGACGCCGGAGCATCCGCTCGACGGGATCGAGCTGCAGTGGGATCGTCGCGTCGCGCTCGGCGTCGTCATGGCCGTGGCGGGCTATCCGGCCGCGCCGCGTGGCGGCGATGTCATCACCGGCCTGCCGGGGACCGAGACCGCTACCGACGGATCCGCGGACGCGGCCAAGGTCTTCCACGCCGGCACGGCCCTGAACGGCGATGAGGTGGTGACAGCGGGCGGCCGCGTCCTCTGCGTGACGGCGCTCGGCGATTCGACGCGCCTTGCGCAGCAGCACGCCTACGACGCGCTGCAGGACATCGCCTTCGCCGGCGCGCAATGGCGCCACGACATCGGCCAGCGCGGCCTCAAGCGCTAGCGCCAAGGCCATCCTCCGTCCGATGACCGCTTCCGACGTTCGCGACTATCTCGTGGGCCTGCAGTCGCGCATCGTCGCGGCCATGGAGGCCGAAAGCGGCGAAATGTTCGTCACCGATGCCTGGCAGCGCGAGCCCGGCGGCAAGCTCGAGGGCGACGGGCTCTCGCGCCTGATCGAAGGCGGCCGGCTGCTCGAGCGCGGCGGCTGCAACTTCTCGCACGTGAAGGGCCACGCGCTGCCAGCGGCGGCGACGCAGCATCGCGCCGCCGACCTCGCCGATGCGCCGTTCGAGGCGACGGGCGTGTCGCTCGTCTTCCATCCGCGTAACCCGTACGTGCCGACGGTGCACATGAACGTGCGCATGCTCGCCGCCTTGCCGCGCGGGCGCGAGCCCGTCGTCTGGTTCGGCGGCGGCATGGACCTCACGCCCTACTACGGCTTCGAGGAGGACGCGGTCCATTTCCATCGCACCGTCCGCGACGCGCTCCTTCCCTTCGGCGCCGACAAATACCCGCGCTTCAAGCGCTGGTGCGACGAGTACTTCTTCCTCAAGCACCGCAACGAGCCGCGCGGCATCGGCGGCATCTTCTTCGACGACTTCGCCGAAGGCGGCTTCGCCAACGGCTTCGCCCTGATGAGCAGCGTCGGCGACGCCTTCCTCGCTGCCTACCTGCCGATCGTGCAGCGCCGCGCAGGACTTCCGTTCGGCGAACGCGAGCGCGACTTCCAGGCCTATCGGCGTGGCCGCTACGTCGAGTTCAATCTGGTCTTCGACCGCGGGACGCTGTTCGGCCTGCAGTCGGGTGGCCGGATCGAGAGCATCCTGATGTCGATGCCGCCGATCGTGAAATGGCGCTACGACTGGCATCCCGAGCCGGACACGCCCGAGGCAGTGCTCTATCGCGATTTCCTGCGCCCGCGCGAGTGGGCCGACGAGCCTGGACCATGAGGCGGGTCGGTCTCTTCGGCGGCAGCTTCGATCCGGTCCATTCGGCGCACGTCGCTCTGGCGAAGCTCGCCCTGACCCAGCTCGAGCTCGATGAAGTGCGCTGGATCCCGGCCGGCCAGCCCTGGCAGAAGACGCGCCCGCTCACTGCCGCGAGCGACCGGGAGGCGATGGTGCGGCTCGCGATCGAGGGCGAGCCACGCTTCGTCCTCGACCGGATCGAGCTGCGTCGGCCCGGCGTCAGCTACACGCTCGATACCGTGCGCGAACTCGTCGCCGCGGAACCGCAAACCGAATGGGTGCTGATCCTCGGCCAGGACCAGTACGCGACGCTGCATACCTGGCACTGCTGGCGCGAACTGCTCGACCGGGTCGCGCTCGCCGTCGCCAACCGTCCCGACGCAAAGCTCGAGGTCAACCCGCAGATCGCCGGGGAGCCGCACCATTCGCTGATCTTGCCGATGATGGACGTCTCGTCGACCGAGCTGCGCCGCCGCATCGCCGCGGGAGAGTCGATTGCCGGGCTCGTTCCTGACTCGGTCGCGAGCTATATTGAGAAGCATGGGCTCTATCGCCGGCCTGCGATGGGTCACACCACTAGGAGCTGAATGGACATTCGAAAGCTGCAGCGCGTCATCGTCGATGGTCTGGAGGACGTCAAGGCCCAGAACATCGTGGTCTTCAATACCGAGCATCTGTCGCCGCTCTTCGAGCGTGTCATCGTCGCGTCGGGAACGAGCAACCGGCAGACGAGGTCGCTGGCAGCGAGCGTTCGCGATGCGGTGAAGTCGGCCGGCGAGCCGTCGCCGCGCACCGAAGGCGAAGACAACGGCGAATGGATCATCGTCGACTGCGGCGCCGCAGTCGTCCACGTCATGCAGCCGGCGATCCGCGAGTACTACCACCTCGAGGAGCTCTGGGGAGAGAAGCCCGTGCGCATGAAGATCGGCGCGGCGACGCCGGCGCGACTCGTCAAGGCCGCGCCGCTGCGCGAGGCGCGCGCACCCGCGCGCCGCGCGCCGCAGAAGGAGACACCGGCGAAGAAGATGGCGGCGAAGAAGGCGCCGGCGAAGAAGAGCACGGGCGCGCGCGCTCCGGGTCGACCGATGGCGAGGAAGCCCGCGCCGACGCGCCACGTCGTGCGCACCGTCGGCGTCAAGTCGGCCGCGAAGTCGGCGGCCAAGACGGCGGCCGTGTCGCCGCGTGGCCCCGCGAGGAAGAGCGCCGGCGCGCGTCGTCCGGTCGCCAAGAAGGCCGGCGGATCGCGCTGATCGGACTTCTCGTGTGCGCCGGCTCGGCCGGCGCGTCGAGGACAGCGTCGCGATGAAGCTCGTGCTCGTCGCCGTCGGCCAGCGTCTGCCGGCCTGGACCGGCGCCGTCTTCGACGACTACGCCAAGCGCATGCCGCCCGAGCTCCGGCTCGAGCTGAGGCCGGTGAAGGCCGAGCCCCGCGGCGCAAGGACGGCGGCGCAGCTGATGACCGCCGAAGCGACGCGGATCGAAGCAGCGCTGCCGCGCGGCGCGCGCCGGATCGCCCTCGATGAGCATGGCGCTCGGGTCACGTCGGTCGAGCTCGCGGCGCGTCTCGTCGCCTGGCAGCGCGATGGCCGCGACGCCGCGCTCATCGTCGGCGGCCCCGACGGCCTCGACCCGGCTTTGAAGTCGAGCTGCGACGAGACCCTGCGCCTCTCGGACCTGACGCTGCCGCACGCCTTCGTCCGCGTCCTGCTCGCCGAGGCGATCTACCGCGCCTGGACGATCACGGCGCATCACCCCTATCACCGCGAATGAGCGATCGCACGGCGTGAAGCGCGCGAGCTTCGTCTACCTCGCCTCGCAGAGCCCGCGCAGGCGCCAGCTGCTCGAGCAGATCGGCGTGAGCTGCGAGATGCTGCTCGCCGCTGACGACGAAGACGCGGAGTCGCTCGAGGCGACGGTCGAGGGCGAATTGCCGCGCGCCTACGTCGAGCGGGTGACGCGGGCCAAGCTGAAGGCGGCGATCGCGCGTCGGTCATCGCGCGGGCTCGCGCTCGCGCCTGTTCTATGCGCCGACACGACGGTCGCCGTCGGCCGCACGATCCTCGGCAAGCCCGCCGACGCCATCGACGCGATGCGCATGCTCTCGCTCCTGTCCGGCCGCACGCATCGCGTCATCACGGCCGTCGCGGTCGCGGCGGGCGACCGGACGCGGCTCGCGATCAGCGTCTCGCACGTCCGCTTCGCGCCGATGTCGCGGGCGCTGATCGAGCGCTACGTCGCCGCCGGCGAGCCCTTCGGCAAGGCCGGTGCGTACGCGATCCAGGGCGCGGCGGCGGCCTGGATCGAGCGGATCGAGGGCAGCTACACCGGTATCATGGGTTTGCCGCTGCACGAGACGGCCGCGCTGCTCGACTGGGCCGGCGTCGACGTTCGGTCGTGAACCAGAGGGCTCGGCGAAGCCCGAGACAAAGCGAGCTCGATGCAAGACATCCTCATCAACTGGGCGCCCCAGGAAACGCGCGTGGCCGTGGTCGAGAGCGGCGCCGTGCAGGAGCTGCACATCGAGCGCGAGCTCGAGCGCGGTCGGGTCGGCAACATCTACATCGGCAAGGTCGCGCGCGTGCTGCCGGGCATGCAGTCGGCGTTCGTCGAGGTCGGCCTAGAGCGCGCCGCCTTCCTGCACATCGCCGACGTCCACGTCAACGGCGGCACGTCGCGTGGCGACCACTCGCCCGGCGCCGCGCCGCCGCCGATCGAGCGCATCGTCTTCGAGGGCCAGTCGCTCACGGTGCAGGTGATCAAGGATCCGATCGGCACCAAGGGCGCGCGCCTCTCGACCCAGATCTCGATCGCCGGCCGCCTGCTCGTCTACCTGCCGCAGGACGACCACATCGGCATCTCGCAGAAGATCGGCTCGCACGAGTTGCGCGAGCAACTGCGTGCACGCATGAACGCACTCGCCGAGGCCGACGCCCAGACGCGGTCGCGCGAAGGCGCCGAGGCGACGGGCGGCGGCTTCATCCTGCGCACCAACGCCGCCGAGGCGAGCGACGCCGAACTCGTCGACGACATCGCCTACCTGCGCACGACCTGGGCCGGGGTGAAGCAGCGCGCGTTCAAGTCGCCGCCGGGCACCTTGCTGCACCAGGACCTGAGCTTGGCCGAGCGGGTGCTGCGCGACCTCGCCGACGATCACACGCAGACGATCCGAATCGACTCGCGCATGCAGTTCGAGGCGCTGAGCAAGTTCGGCCGCGAGTACACGCCGGGCGCAGTCGGCAAGCTCCAGCACTACACCGGCGAGCGGCCGATCTTCGACCTGTTCGCGATCGACGAAGAGATCGACAAGGCGCTGCTGCGCCGGGTCGACCTGAAGTCGGGCGGCTATCTCATCATCGACCAGACCGAGGCGCTGACGACCGTCGACGTCAACACCGGCGGCTTCGTCGGCGCGCGCAACTTCGACGACACGATCTTCAAGACCAACCTCGAGTCTGGCCAGGCGATCGCGCGCCAGCTGCGCCTGCGCAACCTCGGCGGCATCATCATCATCGACTTCATCGACATGGCGCGCGAGGAGCACCAGGCCGCCGTGCTCGCCGAGCTGAAGAAGCAGCTCGCGCGCGACCGGACGCGGATCACGGTGAGCGGCTTCACCCAGCTCGGCCTGGTCGAGATGACCCGAAAGCGCACGCGCGAGTCGCTCGCCCACATGCTGTGCGAGCCGTGCCCGACGTGCAAGGGCCGCGGCGAGGTGAAGACGGCAAGGAGCGTCTGCCACGACATCCTGCGCGAGATCCTGCGCGAGGCGCGCCAGTTCGATCCGAAGGAGTTCCGCGTGATCGCCTCGGCCGCGGTCGTCGAGATGCTGCTCGACGAGGAGAGCCAGCACCTCGCCGGCCTGTCGGACTTCATTGGCAAGCCGATCTCGCTTCGGGCAGAAGCGTTTCCTTCGCCG
>JAYVVB010000054.1:0-7904 GCA_043787455.1 Rhizobacter sp. | reverse complement strand
ATGCGCACGTACATCTCGGTGTGGTCTTCGGCCTGGCCGCTGATGATGAGCGGCGTGCGCGCCTCGTCGATCAGGATCGAGTCGACCTCGTCGACGATCACCACCTCGGGCGTGCCGTCCTCGCCCTTCTGAACCACGTAGTGCTGGTCGCGGTTGTAGAGGTGCTTCGCACGCAGTGCCGCATACACGTGATGCATCAGCGTGATGTTCGCCGGGTCGTAGAGGCTCGCGCCCTCGACCAGGAGGCCGGCTTCGCGCAGCAGATCCTCGGCGCGCTCGTGGCCGTCTTCGGTGAGAAAGACCTGGTGCGTCTTCTCGTCGACGGTGAAGTCGCCCGGGTCGATCACGCCTTCGCCGGTGCGCAGGTCGAGCTCGCCGATCTGCTTCTTCATCTTCGGCACGACGCCGTTGATGCGCACGTACATCTCGGTGTGGTCTTCGGCCTGGCCGCTGATGATGAGCGGCGTGCGCGCCTCGTCGATCAGGATCGAGTCGACCTCGTCGACGATGGCGTACGAGAGGCCTCGGGCGACCCGATCGGCCGTGGCCTGGACCATGTTGTCGCGCAAGTAGTCGAAGCCGAACTCGTTGTTCGTGCCGTAGGTGACGTCGGCGGCGTAGGCGGCCTGCTTGTCCTCGCGCGACATCTGCGGCAGGTTGACGCCGACGGAGAGGCCGAGGAAGGTGTAGAGCCGGCCCATCCATTCGGCGTCGCGCCGGGCGAGGTAGTCGTTGACGGTGACGACGTGCACGCCCTTGCCGGTGAGCGAATTCAGGTAGACGGGCAAGGTCGCCATGAGCGTTTTGCCCTCGCCCGTGCGCATCTCGGCGATCTTGCCGGCGTTGAGCGTCATGCCGCCGATCAGCTGGACGTCGAAGTGACGCATCTTCAGCGAGCGCTTGCTGGCCTCGCGCACGGCGGCGAAGGCCTCGGGCAAGATGGCGTCGAGCGATTCGCCGCCGGCCACGCGGGTGCGGAACTCCACCGTCTTGGCGCGCAACTCCGCGTCGCTCATCGTCTCGAACGCCGGCTCGAGCGCGTTCACCTTGGTCACGACCTGGCGGTATTGCTTCAACAGCCGGTCGTTGCGGCTGCCGAAGATCGAGGTGAGAAGCTTGGGCAACATGCTGGTCGGGAAGTGAGGCGGGGCGACCCGCCGTGGACTCGGTGCGCCGGCGGGGCTCGCCCCGGCATGCTCGAATTGCGGCCGGGCGCGCCGAATGCAAGCAACGCCCGGCTGGCCGGGGGACCGACGGAACCGCGCATTTTACCCGCCGACCCCGGGATCAGTAGACTCGGCCGGTGAGCAGGAAGCCCGTCTCCTCGAACCTTCCGGCGCTGGGCATCGCCGAGGTCCTGCGCGCGAGCGCCCCGCTCGCCCGGCTCGGCGAGCGGATGCGCCAGTCGAATGCCTATTTCAGCACCATCCGCGCCGTGTTCCCCGCCGGCCTGGCGGCGCACGTCCGAGCCGGCCCGGTCGACGAGGAAGGCTGGTCGCTGCTCTGCGCCAACGCCTCGGTGGCGGCCAAGATGCGCCAACTCGTGCCCCATCTCGAGCAGCGGCTGAAGGACGGCGGCCACGCCGTCGCGGCCATCCGCGTCAAAGTGCAGCCGCCCGACAATATCTTCTGAACCCAATCGTGTCGGCGCCCCTCGGTGCTCGAGCGTTTCGAAAGGCATGAACATGAATCGTCGCGACTTCTCGGCTTCCTTCCTCGGCACCGGCCTTTCCGCCGCCGCCCTTCTCGCCTGGCCTTCGGCCCGCGCCCAAAGCCCGGCCGAACCGGTCGAAGGCCGGGAGTTCACCAAGCTCTCGCCGCCCCAGCAGTCGACGGCGCCGGGCAAGATCGAGGTGCTCGAGTTCTTCTCGTACGCCTGCCCGCACTGCAATGCCTTCGAGCCGACGATCGCGGCCTGGGCGAAGACGCTCGCGCCCGACGTCGCATTGCGGCGCGTGCCGGTGCCCTTCCTGATGAACGCCGACAACTTCATGCACACGTACTACGCACTCGAGACCCTCGGCGCAGTCGACGCGATGCAGGTGAAGATCTTCCACGCCATCCACGTCGACCGGCAGCGTCTGGACAAGCCCGAGGACATCGCCGCCTTCGTCGGCAAGAACGGCGTCGACGCGAACAAGTTCATGGCCGCGTTCAAGTCGTTCTCGGTCGCGACCTCGGTGTCGCGCGCCAAGAAGATGACCGCCGACTACAAGGTCGAGAGCGTGCCCCTCTTGGCCGTCGCCGGCCGCTATCTCACGTCGCCCGCGCTGGCCAACGGTGGGCCGCAGTCGCTCGCCGTCGTCGACGCGCTGGTGCAACGCACGCGCAAGGGCTGACCGGCTTGTCGTCGCGTCCAGGCGCGAGACCGCTCGTCCTCCTCGCCCTCGTCGCCTCGGCGCTCGCGAGCGCACCGTCGGCACGTGCAGCCAACGGCGCCGAGGCCAGCGATGCCACAAGTCCGACCGGAGCCGAGGGTCGGCAGGCGCACGTCCGCCTCGGCTTCGAGCGCGTGAAGTTTCCCGGCGACGAGCACGTCGGCCTCGTCGGCACGACCTACCTCGTCGACGTCGGCCAGGACACGGGCCTGTCGCTCGGCCCCGCGGTCTACGGCGCGATCACCGGCAAGCGCGGCGGCTTCTTCACCTTCGGCGGCGAGGCGGCCTGGCGCACGAAACTGATCGGCCCGCTCGCGACCGAGCTCGGCTTCTACGCCGGCGGCGGCGGCGGCAGCGGCGCGCCGCAGGGCGGCGGCCTGATGCTTCGGCCGCACGCCGACCTGCTCTGGGTCAACGACGGCTATGCCTTCGGCCTGAGCGTCTCGAAAGTGAAGTTCCCGAACGGCCGGATCGACAGCACCCAGCTCGGGCTCGTGTTCGACGCCGGCACCGACTTCAACTTCGTGCCCGCGCGTCGCCTCGGCGCGCCGGTGCAATCGGGCGGACGCACGGGCATCGGCTTCGATCGGATGGAGATCGTGCTCGGCACCTATCGCACCGCCCATGCCCTCGTGCTCAACGACGGCAATCCGTCGCCGCGCTACATCCGCACGCTCGGCGTTCGCGCCGAGCGCGGCTGGGGCCGCAACACCTACTGGGGCGTGGAAGCGAGCGGCGCGGCACAGTCGGGCGTCGCCGGCTATGCCGAATACCTCGTGACCGCAGCCATCGAAGACTCGGTCATCGCCGGCCGCGTCGACGCGGGTGCGCGCATCGGCATCGGCATGTCCGGCGGCGGCAACATCCCGGTCGGCGGCGGTGCGCTCGCCAAGGCCTCGCTCTACGGCCTCGTGCGCGTGAGTGACAACCTCGCGGTCTCGCTCGAAGGCGGCGTCGCGAGCTCCACCGGCGCCGGGCGGTTCCGTGCCGAGAGCATCGGCGTCGGCATGGTCTGGGCCTTCGACGCGCCCGCCGGCAACCAATCGGCGGCGCGGGCGGTGCGCAACGACTTCAGCTTCGGCGTCGAGCAGTTCAACGCGGCGCGGCGCGACGGCAGCTCGCGCATCCTGCAGGCCGACGTGCTCAAGATCGATCGCTTCGTGACGCCGAACGCCTATCTCACAGGTCAGGTCCACAGCGCGGTCGCCGGCGGCGCGGGCGGCTACTCGGCGGCGCTGATCGGCGCGGGCTGGCTGCAACCGCTCGGATCCCATCTGCATGTCGGCGTCGAAGGTCTCGCCGGCGCCTCGGGCGGAGGCGGTGTCGACAGTCACGGCTTCATCGGCCAGACGCAGGGCTTCGTCGGCTACCAGGCGACGCCGGCCGTGGCCCTGCGCATCGGCGGCGGGCGAATCAAGGCCGGTCGCGGCCCGCTCAACGCCAACGTCGTCAACGCCGTCGTGACCTTCACCTACGGCGTGTCGTCGGGCGGCTGAAGCAGCTTCAGGTCGAAGCGGCGCGGCTACGACACAGCCGCTCGACCGGAGCGCAGGCGAACGACAGCACGCACGCCTCGACCGTCCGCTCCGGCGTCGAGCTGCAGGCTCCCGCCCATCAGCTCCGCATAGCGCGACGCGATCGCGAGGCCGAGCCCGGCACCGGCGCCGAGCTTTACCCCGGCCAGGCCCTGGGTCCAGCGCTGCTTCATGCTCCCGCGCTGCTCGGCATCGAGCCCCGGACCGCTGTCGGTGACGGCGACCAGCACCTCGGCGTCGCGTCGCTCGATCTCGACCGTCACCGAGGCCGGCCCGGTGCCCCGACCGTAGCGCAGCGCGTTGTCGACGAGGTTCGCGAGCACGCCTTCGAGCAGCACCGGCGAGGCCTCGGCCGTTGTCGCCACGTCGAGGCCTGCCGCGCCAAGATCGACGCCGAGAGCGTCAGCGCGCGCGACGAACGACAGCAGGACGCGGCGCACGAGTTCGTCGACGCGCACCGACTCGAGCTTGACGCTGTCGCGCGCCTCGTCGGCGAGCGCGAGGGCGAGGAGCTGGTCGACAAGATGGCTCGCCCGTTCTTCGCTCTGCACAATGCGCTGCAGCTGCTCGCGCCAGACCTCGGGCTCTCCGCGCGCGAGCCCGTACTCGGCCAGCGCGCGGATGCCCGCGAGCGGCGTGCGCAGGTCGTGGGCGACATTGCCCGAGAACTCGCGCTGCGCCTGCACGCCCTGGCCGACGCGCGCGAGCAGCGAGTTCACGGCGTCGCGCAGCTTCTCGACGTCGCTCGAGATCGGCGCGACGCCGATCGGATCGAGATCGCTCGAATGGCGCCGGTCGAGCTCACGCTGGAGATCGCCGAGCGGCTGAAGCTCGCGCTTGATGAGGCGCCACAGGTAGACGCCGAGCACCAGCAGGAGCGCGAGCTGCGGCAGCAGCGATCGCTCGAGCAGCCCGCGCAAGAGGGCGCTGCGCGTTCGCGTCGTCTGTGCCATGACGACCGCGAACGGGTTCTTGCCGTCGATGTGCAGGACGACGATGCGCACCGGCACGTCCTTCAGCATGCCGTCGGAAAAGCCGTCGTGATCGAGGACGAGCGCGTTCGAGCCGACGATGTCGGCGTTGCCCGCGAGCATGCGTCCTGCGCTGTCGTGGACCGCGAAGTACTCCTGCTCCTCGGTGTCGAAGAGGACGCTGCTGATCTCGCGCGGCGTCAGGTTCAGCGTCAGCGTTTCGTCGCGCGCGGCGACGTTGCCGGCGATGGCGTGCGCATCGTCGAGCAGCGCGCGATCGAAGGCATGGCCGGCGAGCACCCACGACAGCGAGAACGCCGCGCCGCTGCCGACCGACCAGGTGATCGCGAGCGCGAGCAGGATGCGCCACAACAGGCGCGAGCGCAGCGTCCGCCCGGCCGCGACCGATGCGGCCTGCTCACGCATGGCTCGAACGGTCGGGCTCGATCAGGTAGCCGAGACCGCGAAGCGTGCGGATGTTCGAGCCACTGCCGACGAGCTTCTTGCGCAGGCGCGAGACGAAAGCCTCGAGCGCGTTGTCGCCGAGGTGATCGTCGAAACCCGAGAGCTTGTCGGAGAGCACCTTCTTGCTGACGACGCGTCCCGGCGGCGTCATCAGCTCGACCAGCACGTCGTGCTCGCGCGCCGGCAGATCGAGCTCGACAGCCGAGCTGCCGGCGGTGACGAAAAAGCGGCCCACGGCGCGCTGCAAGCGGAGGCGCCCGACCTCGGCGACGTCGTCGGCGCCGAGGACGCGGCGCGTCAGCGCGCGCAGCCGCGCCGAGAGCTCGCCGAGCTCGAAGGGCTTGCCGAGATAGTCGTCGGCGCCGGCATCGAGGCCGGCGATGCGCTCTTCGGTGCGATTGCGCGCCGTGAGCACGAGCACGGCCGAGCGATCGCCGCGGGCGCGCGCGGCCCGCAGCGCGATGAGACCGCTTCCGTCGGGAAGGTTGAGATCGAGCACCACCGCATCGAACGCCTGCACGCTCCAGATGTGGCCGGCCTCGGCGAGCGTCCAGGCGCTGTCGACGCGATTGCCCGCGTCTTCGAGGCTGTCGCGGATCACGGCGTGGAGCACCGTGTCGTCTTCGACGAGAAGGATTCGCATCGGACAAAATGCCGCGGGGTCAGGATGCGGTCAGGTGGTGCGTGGGATAACTAGGATTGAGCATACGTCAGCGTCAGCGCAACTCGGCTGGACGCGAGCGATGCCGAGGAAAGTCACCGCCTGCAAACGCATGAACACCGAACTCTTCGATGAAATCGTCCGCGTCCTGCGCGACAAATTCCAGGTCGACGCCGCGAACCTGCGGCCCGACACCACGCTCGAGAGCCTCGGCCTCGACTCGCTCACGCTGATGGAGTTCGTGTTCGAGATCGAGGACCAGTTCTCGGTCCGCGTCCCGGAAGACAAGCTCGATCCGCGCCAGGCCGGGATCACGCTCGAGCGGCTGGTGCAGATCCTCGACGACGAGCGGCGTAACGCACCCTCGACGCCGCAGGCCGAGGCCGCGTGAGCGTCGCGATGACGACACCGCGGGCGTCGTCGCCGCGGTGGACGGTGCTGTGCGACTTCGACGGCACGATCTCGCCGACCGACGTCACCGACTCGCTCCTCGCCCGCTTCGCACGCGACGGCTGGCAGGAGCTCGAGTGCAAGTGGGAGGCCGGCCTGATCGGCTCGCGCGCCTGCATGGCCGGCCAGGTGGCGCTCCTCGACTGCAGCCGCGACGAGCTCGACGAGCACCTCGCGCAGATCGCGATCGATCCCCACTTCGAGGCGTTCGCGGCTACGGTCCAGGCCGCGGGCTCGTCGATCGCTATCGTTAGCGACGGGCTCGACGGCGCCATTCTCTCGATCCTCGCGCGCACCTCGATGCCGGCCGTGCCGGTCTACGCGAGCCGGCTCGTTCAGACCGGCCCGCGTAGCTGGAAGCTCGAGTTTCCACACGCGCGCCAGGACTGCGTGAGCGCCGGCGCGACCTGCAAGTGCGTGCGCGCGCGCGCTCAGGCCGATCGACCCGTGATGATGATCGGCGACGGTGCGTCGGACTTCTGCGTTGCCGCCGCATCCGACGTCACCTTCGCGCGCGCAAAGCTGCTCGCGCGCTGCATCGACGAAGGCATCGCCCATCGCCCGGTCGCGAACTTCCGCGAAGCCCTGCGCGCATGGCGCGAGCTCACGTCCCCGGCGCACGCCCACGCCAACCTGATTCCCGAGAAAGAAACCGCCGATGACCGAGAGTGAACTCCTGGCCGACGAGGCCCGCTATTGCTCGTTCGGCGATACGGTCCATTACGTCGAGCCGCCGAAGATCTTCGAGCGCTGCGAAGGCAGCTATCTGTTCGACCGGCATGGCGTGCCGTACCTCGACCTGCAGATGTGGTATTCAGCGGTGAACTTCGGCTACGCCAATCAGCGCCTCAACGACGTGATGAAGCGCCAGCTCGACACGCTGCCGCAGGTCGCGAGCCAGTACCTGCATCCGACCAAGATCCAGCTCTCGAAGGCGATCGCCGAAGATGCGCAGAGGAAGTGGGATCGCCACGGCCGCGTCCACTTCAACGTCGGCGGCTCGCAGTCGATCGAGGATTCGCTCAAGCTGGTGAGGAACGCGAGCGCGGGCAAGAGCCTGATGTTCGCGTTCGAGGGCGGCTATCACGGCCGCACGCTCGGCGCCTCGGCGATCACTTCGAGCTACCGCTACCGACGTCGCTTCGGCCACTTCGGCGACCGCGCGCAGTTCGTACCTTTCCCGTACCACTTCCGCGGCGGCAAGGGCATGACCAAGGAAGAGTATGGCGAGCACTGCGTGCGCCAGTTCGAGCGGCTGTTCGAGACCGAATACAACGGCGTCTGGGACGCGAAGGCCGGCCAGTGCGAGTACGCGGCGTTCTACGTCGAGGCGGTGCAGGGCACGGGCGGCTACGTCATCCCGCCGCCCAACTTCTTCAAGGGGTTGAAGCGCGTCCTCGACCGCTACGGCGTGCTCCTCGTCGTCGACGAGATCCAGATGGGG
>JAYVVB010000053.1:0-4783 GCA_043787455.1 Rhizobacter sp. | reverse complement strand
GACGCCTTTTGGCCGACCCGATTCCATGAGCGATCAACCCGTCACGACGAGCGACGCCGCGAGCACGGAGGCGGCCGCGCCGGAAGCGCGCCGCCGCGTCCTTTCGGGCATGCGCCCGACCGGCGCGCTGCATCTCGGCCACTACCACGGCGCGCTGAAGAACTGGGTGCGTCTGCAGCACGAGTACGAGTGCTTCTACTTTGTCGCCGACTGGCACGCGCTGACGACGCACTACGAAGAGCGCGGCGTCATCGAGAAGAACGTCTACGACATGGTGGTCGACTGGCTCGCCGCCGGCGTCGATCCCGACATCGCGACCATCTTCATCCAGAGCCGGCTGCCCGAGCACGCCGAGCTGTTCACGCTGCTGGCGATGGGCACGCCGCTCGGCTGGCTCGAGCGCGTGCCGACCTACAAGGACCAGATGGAGAAGCTGAAGGACCGCGATCTCGCGACCTACGGCTTCCTCGGCTACCCGCTGCTGCAGGCGGCCGACATCCTGATCTACAAGGCGGCGTACGTTCCCGTCGGCGAAGACCAGTCGCCGCACGTCGAGCTGACGCGCGAAGTGGCGCGCCGCTTCAATCACCTTTACGGCCGCGAGCCCGACTTCGAGAAGCTGGCGAAGGAGGTAGTCAAAAAGCTCGGCAAGGACGCAGCACGAGCGTTCGAGGCAGCCCGCAAGAAGTTTCAGGAAGAAGGCGGCGCCGAGACACTGCGGCGCGCACGGGCGCTGGTCGAAGCCAGCTCGTCGCTGAGTGCCGCCGACCGCGAACGGCTCGACGCGTGGATCCGTGGCACTGGCCGGACGATTTTGCCGGAGCCGCAGGCGCTGCACACCGAGGTGAAGATGCTGCCCGGCCTCGACGGCACGAAGATGAGCAAGAGCTACGGAAACTGGGTCGCGATGCGCGAGGAGCCCGCCGAGGTCGAGCGAAAGATCCGGCGCATGCCGACCGACCCGGCGCGCGTCCATCGCAACGATCCGGGCAATCCCGAGAAGTGCCCGGTGTGGCAGTTCCACCAGGTCTATTCGAACGCCGAGACCCAGGCCTGGGTCGTCCACGGCTGCACGACGGCGGCGATCGGCTGCCTCGACTGCAAGCAGCCGGTGATCGAGGCGATCGTACGCGAGCAGGCGCCGTGGCGCGAACGCGCCGAGGCCTATCTCTCCAATCCGAAGCAGGTGCACTGGATCGTCGAGGTCGGCACCGAGCGGGCGCGCACGGTGGCGCGCGAGACCATGCGCGAAGTGCGCGACGCGATGGGCCTCAGCTACTGAGGCGACGTGTTCAGTGCCGAGCCGCGCGCCGCGCCTTGGCGGCAGGCGGCGGCGAGGCGCTCTTTCCGAGCCTGCCCTCCGTGCCGGCGAGCAGGCGTCTGATGTTGGCGCTGTGGCGCCAGACGAGCAGCAGCCCCATCGCCCCGATCGCGGCCGCGATCGGATCGGGACCCTGCGTCAGCAGCTGCCAGAAGGGAGCGAACACAGCGGCGACGATCGAGGCCAGCGACGAGTAGCGGAAGAACGCAGCGATGATGAGCCAGGTCAGGATCGTCGCCGCGCCGAGCAGCGGGTCGATGCCGAACAGCGCGCCGGCCGCGGTAGCCACGCCCTTGCCACCCTTGAAGCGGAAGAACACCGGCCAGAGGTGGCCGAGAAACGCCGCGAGCGCCACCCCGGCAACGGTCCATTCGCCCAGCCCGTGGGCAGGGCCGAAGTGAACCACCAACGCGACCGGCGCGTAGCCTTTCAGCGCATCGAGCACGAGGGTCAGGATCGCCGCCGCCTTGCTGCCCGAGCGCAGCACGTTGGTCGCGCCCGGATTGCCCGAGCCGTAGGTGCGCGGATCGCTCAGCCCCATCAGGCGGCTGACGATGACAGCGAAAGACAGCGAGCCGACAAGATAGGCGGCAAGCGTGACGAGCAGCGGCAGGAATGCGGTCATGGCGGCGTCTGAAGCGCGAGGCGATTGATTCTTGACTGTCGCAGGCGAGGAAACGTGGCCCGACGCGCGGGGAGTTTCCGGGTCACGCGATGCGGCTCTGCAGCATCAGGGCGCGCCGGGTCGTCGGATGGTCGTCCCCGAGGGTGTTCTTCAGGTGCTCGAGCGCGGTCGAAAGCGCGGCGCGTGCCTCGTCGGCCCGGCCTTGCTGAGCCAGGGCCTCGGACAAGGCTAGCCAACTCATCCCGGTGCGGTTCGAGAAGGCGATGCCACCCTGAAGTTTCCTGGCCAGGTCGAGTGCTTCTTGCGCATCGCGCAACGCGTCTTCCGTGCGCCGCTGAACCAGCGCGACATCACTGCGGTAGAGATGAAGCATCACCACGCCGCCGCTCGGCTGCTTGTTCGCCGCATGGCCGGCCAGGGTCGCGGAGAAGATCCTCCGGGCGTCGTCGAGCTGGCCGCGGGCCAGCGCGATCCTGCCCTCGATGGCGTCGGCCGCGAGCACCGGCGGGCTGCCGGCGGGAACCCGGCCTTTCATGGCGGCGCGCGCGTCCGCGAGCGACTGGTCGGCGCGCCCGACGTCGCCGAGCTCGCAATGGACCGAGGCGGCGCCGAGCAGGCCGAACAGCCTTGAGTCGAGCCGGTTTGCCTTCGCCGCATCCGCAACCGCCTGGTCGTAGAGGGCCAGTGCCGCGCCGTAGCGCCCCATCAACTCGAGCGCGCGAGCGAGGTTGCCGGTGAGATAGCTCGGCAGAGGGCTCTCCGGATCGCGATCGTGAACCACGTGCGCCGATTGCTCGTACAACGACAGCGCACGCTTGATGTCGCCCGCGCCCAGACTGGCGATCGCCCAGTTGTTCTGTATTCCCACCGCAAGCGGCGTGCGATCGCGACCGATCGCAGTCAGCTCGGCGAGCGCTTGCGCATACAGGCGATTGGCGGCGTCGTTGCGGCCTTGCAATTGTTCGGCGAAAGCAAGATCGCCCAGCAACGACGCCTTCAGGCGCGGATCGGCACGATCGGATCGCCGGAGCATCGCCAAACCGGCCTCGGCGTTGCGCTGGGTAGTCGCGCCATCGGCGCTGTTCTCGGCGACGAAGGCCAAGTGCTCGTGACAGTTCGCAGCGGTGTGCGCGCTCAGGCCCGGCTCGCGCAGCGTCGCTTCGATCTCCCACGTGCCGGCATCGGTGTCGCCCAGCATCGACACCGCGAAGCCGTGCATGCAGCCGAGCTCCGCGTGGAGTGTGCTGTCGAGGCTGCCCGGCACGAGTACCAGGGCGCGACGAAGCCTCGTCTCCGCCTGCGCGGCATCGCCGACTGTCACGTAGTAGGACGCCTGCGCCAGCAGCACGGCGGCCTGCTGCTCGGCGTTTCGGTTGAAGTCGTTGCGCAGCAAGGCATCGCTGCGCGCCATCATCGAGCTGGTGGTTTGCGGTCTGTCGGGCGGGCCGGCGTCGTTTAGCAGGAACTCGAAAAAGTCGGTCACCGCATGGCTGCGCGCCAGCAGGCTCAGCGCCCGGTCGCGCTGGTGGCGCACCTCGCTGGCCTGCCACAGCGAAGCGGTCAGTCCGCCCAGGACGGCGACGGTCGCGAGCACGCCCGCGCCCACGCTGGCGCGGTTTCGCCGCACAAACCTCGCCAGCCGGTACGACACGGTATCGGGACGCGCGCTGACGGGCTGATGAGCGAGATAGCGTCGCAGGTCGTCGGCGAACGCATCGACCGTCGGGTAACGCTCCGCAGGTTTTTTCTTGAGCGCCTTGGCGACGATGTTGTCGAGGTCGCCGCGCAGCAGCCGCTTGAGCTTTTCCGGCGTCGCCGACCGCTTGGCGGCGTTGGCGGTCAAGGAATCCTGGTGCGACGACGTGATCGAATCGACCGTGTCGGACAGGCGCCGCGCCTGAACGTCGACGATCGTCTTGACCAGCTCCGCCGTCGACCGGCCGGGGGCGCTGGCGGGATGCTGGCCGGTCAAGAGGAGATAGAGCAGGACGCCCAGCGCGTACACGTCGGTGGCGGTGGTGACGGGCTCGCCGAGCAGTTGCTCCGGCGCCGCGTACTCCGGCGTCAGCGCGCGACCGCCCTCGCGCGTCAGCTCGGTCGCATCGCCGGAGAGGGATTCGCCTTCGAGCAGCTTGGCGATGCCGAAGTCGAGGAGCTTCACGCCGCCATCGTTGGCGACGAGCACGTTCAGGGGTTTGATGTCGCGATGAACGATCAGGTTGGCATGCGAATGCGAGACCGCCGACAACACGTCGATGAAGAGGCGCACCCGCGCCGCGACGCTGAGCCTTTCGCGGTCGCAGTGGTCGTCGATCCGCTCGCCCTGCACGTACTCGAGCACCAGGAACGGCTGGCCTGCGGCGGTGACGCCGGCATCGATCAGGCGGGCGATGTGGGGATGGACCAGCCGGGCGAGGAGGTTGCCTTCGCGCTTGAATCGCTCGCCGCCGGCACGGCCGATCAAGGAAGCGTTGAGGAGCTTCACGGCGACCTCGCCGGCATAGCGGCCGTCGCTGCGCGTGGCGAGCCAGACGCTGCCCATGCCGCCTTGCCCGATCGGCCGCTCGAGCGTGTAGGCGCCCAGCGTCTGGCCCGCGAGACTCGCCGCGACGCCGAGATCGACGGGGGTCGATCCCGGGCCGCCGGTCATGAATCGCGCGGCAGCGCTGGCGGCATGGTCGGCCAGCAAACGCCTGATGTCCCCGACCAGCTCCGGCTCGACTTGCGCGAGATGGGAAAGCCATGCCGCTCTTTCGTCGATCGGAAGGTCCAGCGCCTCGTCGAGCAGAGGGCTCAGGCGAAGCCAGCGAGTCGCGTCAGAAGCGTCCACGAAAGGT
>JAYVVB010000052.1:0-3980 GCA_043787455.1 Rhizobacter sp. | reverse complement strand
CGCCTTCTTCTTCGCCTTCGCCGTCAAGGTGCCGATGTGGCCGGTGCACACCTGGCTGCCCGACGCCCACGTCGAGGCGCCGACGGGCGGCTCGGTCGTCCTGGCTGCGATCATGCTCAAGCTCGGCGCCTACGGTTTCATCCGCTTCTCGCTGCCTATTGCGCCCGACGCGAGCCACAAGTGGGCCTGGCTGATGATCGCGCTCTCGCTCGTCGCCGTCATCTATATCGGTCTCGTCGCGCTCGTCCAGCGCGACATGAAGAAGCTCGTCGCCTATTCGTCGATCGCTCACATGGGCTTCGTCACGCTGGGATTCTTCATGTTCGACGAGCGCGGCATGGGCAGCGAGCTCACGACCTCTGGTGCGATCGTGCAGATGATCTCGCACGGCTTCGTCTCGGGCGCGATGTTCCTGTGCATCGGCGTCCTCTACGACCGCGTCCACTCGCGCGAGATCTCGGCCTACGGCGGCGTCGCCAACACGATGCCGGTTTTCGCTTCTTTCGCGGTGCTGTTCGCGATGGCCAACGTCGGGCTGCCGGGCACGGCGGGCTTCGTCGGCGAATGGATGGTGATCCTCGGCGCCGTGAAGGTGAACTTCTGGATCGCCGCGCTCGCCGCGACGACCATGATCTGGGGCGCGGGCTACACGCTCTGGATGGTCAAGCGCGTCTACTTCGGCGCCGTCGCGAATCATCATGTCGCGGAGCTCGTCGACATCGGCCGGCGCGAGTTCGCGATGCTCGCGGTCCTGGCCGTCGCCGTTCTCGCGATGGGCCTCTATCCCAAGCCGTTCACCGACATCATGCACACGTCGGTAACGGGTCTTCTCCGCCACGTGTCGGTCTCGAAGATCGCCCGCTGATGACCCGAACGACAAGATCATGAACTGGCCAGCCATCTATCCGATCGCGCCCGAGATCGGCCTGCTCGTCATGGCCTGCGTCGTCGCGCTCGCCGATCTCTGGATGCCGGGCAAGGACCGGATCGTCACCTACTGCCTCGCCCAGCTCTCGCTCTGTGCCGTCGCCCTCGGCCAGCTCTGGTACTTCTACGCCGGCGCCACCTACTACGCGATGCAGCGCATGGTCGTCGCCGATCCGATGGGCCACCTGCTCGGTCTGTTCGCGACCCTGGCGATGATGACCACGCTCGTCTATGCCCGCTCCTACGCGGCGAGCCGCGACATGCTCAAGGGCGAGCTCTTCACGCTCTCGATGTTCTCGCTCCTCGGCATCCTGGTGATGGTGGCGGCGAACAACTTCCTCGTCGTCTACCTCGGCCTCGAGCTGATGTCGCTCTCGCTCTATGCCCTCGTCGCCATGCGCCGCGACGACACCGGCGCGACCGAGGCGGCGATGAAGTACTTCGTTCTCGGCGCGCTGGCGAGCGGCTTCCTGCTCTACGGCCTGTCGATGATGTACGGCGCCACCGGATCGCTCGAGCTGAGCGAGGTCTTCAAGGCGATCGGCACCGGCCGCATCAACCGCGCCGTGCTCGTCCTCGGCACGGTGTTCGTCGTCTCGGGCCTGGCGTTCAAGCTCGGCGCCGTGCCCTTCCACATGTGGGTGCCCGACGTCTACCAGGGTGCGCCGACGTCGATGACGCTGCTCGTCGGCGGCGCGCCCAAGCTCGCCGCCTTCGCGATCACGATCCGCCTGCTCGTCGAGGGGATGATCGGTTTGGCCGTCGACTGGCAGCAGATGCTGGTGCTGCTCTCGCTCGCGTCGATGCTGCTCGGCAACCTCGCCGCGATCGCCCAGACCAACCTCAAGCGGATGCTCGCCTATTCGACCATCGCCCAGATCGGCTTCATGCTGCTCGGCCTCTGCCCCGGCGTCGTCAACGGCAACACCTTCTCGGCGAGCAACGCCTACAGCTCAGCGATGTTCTACGTCGTCACCGACGTGCTCACCTCGCTCGGCACCTTCGGCATGATCATGCTGCTCTCGCGTGCCGGCCACGAGGCCGAGCGCATCGATGACTTCCGCGGACTGGCGCGCCGCAGCCCCTGGTTCGCCGGCGTCATGGCGGTGTTCATGTTCTCGCTCGCCGGCATCCCGCCGACGGTCGGCTTCTACGCCAAGCTCGCCGTGCTGCAGGCACTGGTCTCGACCAACGTCCCCGGCTTCATCTGGCTCGCCGGCACGGCCGTCGTGCTGTCGCTGCTCGGCGCGTACTACTACCTGCGCGTCGTCAAGGTGATGTACTTCGACGAGCCGGTCGACACCCACGTGCTCGGCGGCGACCGCGACGTGCGCATCATGCTGTCGTTCAACGGCGCCGCCGTGCTCCTCCTCGGCATCCTGCCGGGCGGGCTGATGCAGCTGTGCGAGCAGGCGATCGTGCGGATGTTCGCGACATGACGTCCGCTTCGCAGCCGGCCGGCCTCTTCGCCGGGGCGACGGCCGACGCGCACCTGCGCGAGATGCAGGTCAGCTCGGACCAGGTCTGGCGCGGCGCCTTTCTCGACGTCCGTCGCGACGAGATCACGCTGCCCGATGGCAGCGCCGCGCATCGCGAATACATCGTCCATCCCGGCGCCGTGATGATCGTGCCGATCCTCGACGACGGAAGGCTCGTGGTCGAGCGCCAATGGCGCTATCCGATCGGCGAGGCGATGCTCGAGTTTCCCGCGGGCAAGCTCGAGGTCGGCGAGCCGGTGCTCGAATGTGCCGTGCGCGAGCTGGTCGAGGAGACCGGCTATCGCGCCGCCGAATGGGCCCGCGCCGGCCACATGCACAACGCCATCGCTTACTCGACCGAGGCGATCGAGGTCTGGTTCGCGCGCGGCCTGGTGAAGGGCGACCGGCGCCTCGACGAGGGCGAGTTCCTCGACGTGCTCGAGATCAGCGACGACGATCTCTCCCGCGCGAGCGGACGGGGTGAGGTGACCGACGCAAAGACCCTCGTGGGGCTGCTCTGGCTCCAGAACTGGCGCGCTGGGCACTGGCCCCTTCGGTGGGGTGCAGCGCCCTGAGCTTCATGCCGATAATGCGGCGATGAAGGTCCTCAACCTGCGCTGCGGCCAGCAGCACGACTACGAGGGCTGGTTCGCGTCCGAAGAAGACTTCATCTCGCAAAGCGAACGAGAGGCCATTGCCTGTCCACTCTGCGGAGACACGACCGTGATACGGCTGCCGACGGCGCCGCGGCTCAATGTCTCGCGCCACGCCGCAGTCGAGTCGTCGGCACCGCGCGAGGCGCGCACCGAGATGACGCTGCAGTCGCAATGGCTGCGCGCGGTGCGTCAGGTGATGAACTCCACCGAGGACGTCGGCGAGCGCTTTCCCGAGGAGGCGCGGCGCATCCACTACGGCGAGGTCGAGGAGCGCGGCATCCGCGGCCGGGCCTCGAAGGAAGACGCCGACGCGCTGCGCGAGGAGGGCATCGAGGTCATGGCGCTGCCCCTTCCCGACGCCGTCAAGGGCCCGGTTCAGTGAGCGACTGGGATGGCGTCGAGTACGACGTAGCGTGAATCGGCGAAGGCGCTGAGGAGCGCGTCGGCATCACGGTCGAACGCAAATGCTTCGCCCGGGCCGAGGACGATGTCGCGACGATCGCCGTCCTGCGTGATCCAGATCGAGCCGCTCAGGCACTGGATCGAGCGGCCGACGTGGGCCGGGAGATGACGAGTGCGGCCCTTGGCCAGCGAGCGTGCTGCGAGCAGCAGGTCGTTGTTCATTTCGACTCCTGTAGCATGAAGCCCATGCATGCGGCTAGATTCCCTTTCGGGCTCGATTCGGGTGACCACGAGGTGGATATTGGCTCGCGCTCGGCCGGTTCTCAAACGGTCATTGGTCATCCATCGCATGCGTCTGGAGCATGCGATAACGTGCCATGAGCCGAGGCCCTTTCGACCTTCCACCGCTCGAGCTCCTGGTCGCGTTCGAGAGCGCGGCGCGCCACCTCAGCTTCACCAAAGCCGGCGAGGAGATCGCGCTCACCCAGTCGGCGGTGAGCCGGCAGGTGCTGGCGCT
>JAYVVB010000051.1:0-4852 GCA_043787455.1 Rhizobacter sp. | reverse complement strand
GACGTGCTCGTCCAGCATCTCGTCACGATTGCGATCGGCGGCGGCTTCACGGCCGAGGCGATGTACGCAGAGGTGAAGGGCGCGTGGGCGTATCGCATGCTCACGCGTGCGGAATTCCAGTGGGTTCTCGACTTCGTGGTCAAGGGCGGCGACAGCCTGACGGCGTATCCGGAATATCACCGCGTCGTCGACATCGACGGCACATATCGCGTACCCGACCGCGCCATCGCGCGCCGCCACAAGCTCAACATCGGCACGATCGTGAGCGATGCGTCGATGCAGGTGAAGTACCTCTCGGGCGGCAGGATCGGCGTCGTCGAAGAAGGCTTCGTCGCGCGCCTGAAAAAGGGTGACTGCTTCGTCTTCGCCGGACGCACGCTCGAGTTCGTGCGCGCCGAGGAGATGACCGCATACGTCAAGCGCGCCGACGGCAGACGGGCGGCGATGATCAGCTGGGCGGGCGCCAAGATGCCGCTCTCGAGCGAGCTCGCCGACTCGGTGATGGATGTCCTCGCCGACGCCGCGCAGGGCGACTTCTTCGAGCCCGAGATGGAAGCGGCGCGGCCGATGCTCGAGACCCAGGCGCAGCTCTCGCGCATCCCGACACCAAAGACCTTGCTGATCGAGCGGCTCGTCTCGCGCGAAGGCCAGCACCTCTTCGTCTATCCATTCGCCGGCCGCAACGCCCACATCGGCCTCGGCAGCCTGCTCGCGTGGCGACTCTCGAAGAACGAGCCGAACACCTTTTCGATCGTCATCAACGACTACGGCCTCGAGCTGCTCTCGGCCAAGCCGGTCGATCCGGCCTCGCTCGTCGACCAGAGCCTGTTCGACGAAGGCGACCTGCTGGGCGACGTCCTCGCCAGTCTGAACTCGAGCGAGCTCGCGCGCCGGCGCTTTCGCGAGATCGCGCGCGTCGCGGGGCTCATCAGCCAGGGCTTTCCCGGCCAGCAGAAGTCGACGCGCCAGCTGCAGGCGTCGAGCTCGCTCTTCTACGAGGTCTTTCGCAAATACGACGGCGACAACATGCTGCTCGGCCAGGCCGAGAACGAGGTGTTGAGCCAGGAGCTCGACATCAAGCGGCTCGCGCAGGTGCTTCGCCGCATGCGCGAGCAGCGCGTCGTCTTCGTCGATCTCGCGGTGCCGAGCCCGTTCGCGCTGCCGCTGATGGTCGAGCGCTTCCGCGAGAAGCTCTCGACCGAGAAGCTGAAGGACCGGCTGGAGCGGATGCTGAAGGAGATGGAGAAGGAGGCGGAACGCGGGTGAGCGGGCGCGCTGGCGTCATCCCTGACGGCTTCTCGGGCGAGTCGCCCTCAGCGTCGCTCGAGGCGCTCGCTCTGCAGAAACAGCAGCACGGCCGCCCAGACCAGCGCCGCGAGGAGGACGGCCCCGCCGAGCGCTTTCATCAGCATGCCCCAGCCTCGCGCGTGCTCGAGCCGGCAGGACCGGATCGAAGGTGTCGTAGGCGTAGACGGACGCGTCCATCAGGCTCAGTGCCATCCAGGCCGCGCACATGGCAGCGCCGAAGTTGTCGTCGCGGCGATGCAGCGCCACAGCGCAGTCATCCGCCCCAGCAGGATGCTCACGCCCCAGACGCCCATCGCCCCGAACGCGGCCAGTCGCCCGTACCAGACGATGCGCGGGACGTCGTCGGGGACGTGGAGAAGACGCTCGCACAGCGAGACGCGGTCCTCGAGCACAGCGGACTCCGACGCATCGCGACGACGATCGCTCGAAACCCGCTGCGGGCGTCCGGCCGAAAGCGTGCACGATCTCGCGCGGTCGCTACCATCGGTGCCGGCGAGAGCCAGGGCCGGAGCAGGCTTTTGTCGCATCCATGCATCTTCCGTCCGTCATCTCGACCTCATCGTACGTTCGGCAGCTGGCGCTGGTCGCCATGCTGCTCGCGCCCGCCGCCGCCACCGCCTTCACCTTCAGCGACGGCAGCTACGGCGAATGCACGACGAGCGAGGGCGTGGCGCGCGAGCGCGAGCATCCGGCCGACGATCCCCTTGCCCCGCACGGCTTCATCGGCTTCGCCCACCACGAGCCGGGCTCGGGCTGGACCATCGACTGGAACCTGCTGCTGCTGTCGAGCGCGCCCGATGTCGAGCACGACTTCGTCTTCTTTCACGAATGCGCCCATGCCAGGACGGGCACGCGCGACGAACTCGAGGCCAACTGCACGGGGCTCGTCGACATGCGCGTGGCGGGCCGCGCCGGCCGTGACGTCGAAGCCAGGCTCGCCGCATATCACCGCAGGCAGGGCTATCTCGGCGAGCCCTACGGCGTCGCCCGCGAGTACTGGGCCCGAACCGTCGCCTGCGCGAACCGACGACGATAGATCGGACCGAGAGGTCTAGAACGTCGGATCGGTCTGCTGCAGCGCCTCGTAGAGCTTGTCGAAGGCGCGGTCGGGCTTGGCGTCGGCGCCGCCGAACTTCGAGCGCACGTAGGGCGCCAACGCAGCGAACGCCGTTTCGGCGTCATCCTTGTTGCTCGCCGCAAGCGCGAGCACGCAGGCGGCGCGCAACGCGTGATCGAGCTGGACGTCGGTCGCGGCCGGCGGCTGCACGGCCTTTCGGATCGTGTCGGCGACGGGCTGCGGAAAGCCGATGCTCTCGATCCAGAGCGCGGTGACCTGCGGGTGGTCGATGCCGAAGTTGTCGTTCTCGATCGCCGCCAGCTCGGCGCCGCGCACGATGGCGAAGCCGGTGAAGATGAGGTCGGCGATCTCGGGATAGGTCTGGCACAGGATCAGGTGGCCGGTCGAGTGCAGCAGGCCGCAGACGTAGGCGGCCTCGGGGTCGGCCTCGAGGCGGGGCGCGATCTTGTTGGCGGCGGTCGCGGCGAGCAGGGCGTCGCGCCAGAAGTCGTCCATGTCGATGCCTGGGATCGGCTTGAACGACGACGACACGCCGCAGGCGACGATGAGACGGTTGAGCGCCTGGATGCCGATGAGGGACACGGCGGCGTCGATCGAGGACATCGAGCGCTGGCCGCCGAAGAACGACGAGTTCGCGAGACGCAGCACCTTCGCGCTCAGGATCGGATCCTTCGCCAGCGACTCGCCGATCTTCCTTGCGTCGACGTTCGGGTCGCGCAGCGCGGCGATGAGCTTTTGCACGACGGCGGGGATCGTCGGCAGCTCGACCTTGCCGGCGGCGATGTCGTTGATGAAATTGGGCCGCGCGACGACGTCGGCGTTGCGGTTCGGGTCGAGCTCCTTCTTCTCCGGCGTCAGGGTGAACGACGGGATGTAGGTCTCGTTCCGGTCTTCGACAAGTTTCATCGTGGCTTCGAGTGGTCGGGGCTCGCGCCCGATGGGCCGTCGCGGCGGCCCTCCTCGTCGGCGGCGCGCGGGGGATCGGGACGGAGCACGGGCGGCGCCGCCGCGATCAGCCCGGCGCGCGCCAGGCGAGCGGCGATGGCCCGCGGCAAGCGGTCGCGCAGGACGTCGAAGCCCGATGCCCGCGCTTGCGGGCCGTTTCGCCAAGGCATGTGGAGCATCTCCAGTCGAGGGGAAACGCATGTTAGGAAGCGGCTCGCACCCGTGCTCGTCCGGTCGAACCATCGCCGTGAACATCCGCACGACGCCTCGGTGTTCAGTTCGATACAGGTGGCGCGGCGTCGCGGCGACGAGACGACGGGCGCCTGTAGACTGCCGCTGCCCTGTCGCCCCGACAGGTCCGCGATGCCGTCGCCCTGACCCGCAGCCATGCCCGGATCGACACGCACCCCCAGCGCCACTCGCATCACGCACGACGCCGGCGTCGCGAACGAGCGCCTGGTCGATCGCGTGGCCGCTTCGCTGGGCGCCACCCGCGTCCTGCTGCTGCTGATGGACGACGCGGGCGATCTCGCCATCACTGCCGCGAAGCTGCCCGCCGGGGAAGGCGCCCCCGCGCTGCTCGCCGCGATCTCGCCGTGGCTCGACGAAGCCGAGCGAACGCGCCGCGCCCGCTTGCGTCATGGACCGGCCGGAGTCGGCCGCGGCGAGCAGCGCTCCTGCATCGTCGCGCCGCTCGTCGTCGGCCGGGAGAGGTTCGGGCATCTCTATGTCGACGTCGATGGCGCTGCGGGGCGGTTCGGAACCGTCGAGCGCGACCTGCTCGCAGCATTGGCCGAGCAGGCCGCCCTCGCGCAGTCGCGATCGCGGGAGAGCGAACAGCGCGCGGCCGAGCTCGCGTTGATCAACAGCATCCAGCAGGGCGTTGCCGCAAAGCTCGAGTTCCAGGCGATCGCCGAGCTGGTGGGCGACACGCTCGTGCGTGTTCTGTCGCTGAGCGCCCTCGGCATCTGGTGGTTCGACCGCGAGGCGGGCGAGACACGAAGGCTCTACGACGTCGAGCTGGGGGTACGCTTGCCCCGTCGTCCGTCGGCGCCCATCAGGCCCGACGGCAAGTGGGCGCGGATGATCGCGACCCGGCAGGCGCTGATCACGCAGTCGGCCGAGGAGGAGGCTGCCGTGCACGGAGCTATCCCGGGTACTGCAGCCGCCAAGTGCAGCGCCGCGATTCCGATCCTCGCCAACGATCGCGTACTCGGCGTGCTCATCCTCGACAACCACGAGCGCGAGCATGCCTTCGGCGAGGCCGAGGTCAGGGTGCTCTCCACCGTGGCCGCGACCCTGGGCGTGGCGCTCGAGAACGCGCGCCTGTTCGACGAGACGCAGCGGCTGCTGAAGGAGACCGAGCAGCGCAACGCCGAGCTGGCGGTGATCAACAGCATCCAGCAGGGCGTGAGCGCCGCGCTCGACTTCCAGGCGATCGTCGATCTCGTCGGCGACAAGATGCGCGAGGTCTTTCGCACCGGCAACATCATGATCACCTGGCGCGACGACGCTGCCGGC
>JAYVVB010000050.1:0-3087 GCA_043787455.1 Rhizobacter sp. | reverse complement strand
TCGCCTTGCGGCACGCGACCCGGGCCGCGCCGCCTTTGCGAGGAGAACCCCGTGAGCAAATCAGCCGTCAGACAAGCTTCCGCCAAGGCCGCATCGGCGTCCAAGCGATCGACCGCGCCGGCGAAGAAGGCCGCACACGGCCGGACGGCGCCGCCTCAGAAGGCCAAGGCCAGGGCCGCGACGCCGGCCAAGAAGTCACCTGCGGCCAAGCCGGCCGCCCACAAGAAGCCCACGGTTTCCAAGAAAGCATCAGTGCCCTCCAAATCAGCAGCGGTCCCCACGAAGAAAGCTCCGGCGTCCAAGGTCTCGTCGGCCGAGAAAGGCGCGCCGGCCAAGAGCGCGCCAGTCAAGGCGACCGCGCCGGCGAAGAAGGCGGCGGCCAGCCCCATCGCGCCGCGCAAGACCGCGGCCCCGGTCGTCGCGCCGAAGCCAGCAGCCGCAGCGCCCGCGACAGCCGTCGCCAAGGTCGCCGTGCCGGTGCCGACGCTGGTGCCGGCAGCACCTCTCGCCATGCCGAACGGGTTCGTGCCCCGCAAACCCGGGCGCGGAACGCCCAAGTATTTCGTCGCGCCGGTGCAAGCCCCCTTGCCGCCGCCGACTTCACGATTCGCCGACCGGTTCGCGCCGCCCCGGCCCCCGACGCGAGAAATGAACAAGGTCGAGAACGACACGCCAAGGCAGGCGCACAAGGCCGATCCCAAGCTGGCCAACGCCTGGAAGAGCAAGGCCGGCCGCGATTTGAGCGATGACGAGGTCATGGCCATGCCCGAGTCCGAGTACATGAACGAGAAGCAGCTGGAATTCTTCCGGATAACGCTGCAGGCCCTGAAGGACGACCTGCTCAGCAACGCCGGCGAGACCACCGAGCACCTGCGCGAGGACACCTCGATCGTTCCCGACCCGGCCGACCGCGCGACGATCGAGGAAGAGCACGCGCTCGAGCTGCGCACGCGCGACCGGGAACGTAAGCTGCTCAAGAAGATCTCCCAGTCGCTCGGCCGGATCGAGTCCGGCGAGTACGGTTTTTGTGACGAAACCGGCGAACCCATCGGCCTTGGCCGCTTGATCGCCCGGCCCACCGCTACACTGTCGCTCGAAGCGCAACAGCGGCGGGAACTGAAGCAGAAGATGTTCGGCGACTGAGCTGCGCGGCCGGGCGAAGAGCCCTGGTCCGCCGGGCTGCGAGCCGTAGCGGCACACTCCGCTCAGGGACCCTCTCGATGGCGGAACCCAAAGACACGACGAGTTTCTTTCGCAAGGTGGTCAAGTTCGTGGCCAACCCGGCGACGGAGTGGGCCGAGCTCGACGCCCCGACCGAGGAATCGCGCGAGAGCGAGTACGCCAAGGGCGAGCTCAAGGCGATGATCGAGAGGAAGCGCCGCAACGACTTCGTCCGCAAGCGCGAGTTCGACATGCTGAGGAAGGTCCGTCGCGAGGGCCTGACCGGCGAGCAGCTGGCCGCCCTCGGCGGCTCGTCGCGCATCGACGACTCGCAGCCGCGCATCTCCGATCAGCCGGTGCGCCAGGACGCGGGCGTCAAGGCCAAGATCGACGAGATCGAGCAGCAGATGGTGGGCGACGGTTACGCCAGCACGCAGCGGCGCGCGCCGGAGTTCTACAACGCCCCGACCCAACCGGCGCCGCTGGCCATGCTCGGCGGCCAACCGGTCGTGCCGACGTCGCACGGCGGTCAGGTCGAGGACTTTGCCGGCAAGGCTCCGGTGGCCGTTCCCGTGCCTCCACCGCAGGTATCGCAGGCGGCCTCGGTCGCGCCGATCCACCTCGAGATGCCTCAGGCCGAGGACTTCGGCAAGGCGTTCACCGTCGCCGGCAGCACCGAGATGCCGCACGACCCGGATCTCGACGAAGCCGTGATCGCCTTCGCCAACGCCGACTTCGAGCAGTGCGAGCAGGCGCTCGCGACCCTCACCGGCCTCACCGGCGCGCGCTCGCAGCATGCCGAGACCTGGCTCGTGCTCTTCGATCTCTACCGCGCGATCGGCCAGCAGCACAAGTTCGAGAGCCTGGCCATGGACTACGCCCAGCAGTTCGGCTGGTCGGCGCCACAATGGTTTTCGATGCCCAAGCTCGTCGCTGAGGCGGCGAGCGAGGAGCGGCCGAGCAGCGCGCGCATCGAGGGCCAGGTCGGCTGGGTCTGCCCGAGCTATCTCGACGCCGACAGCGTCGCCAAGCTGGCATCGCTGGCGCTGCAGATGCCGCTGCCCTGGGTCTTCGACTGGGGCCACCTCCAGACCATCGATGCCGAAGCCGCCGGGCGCCTCTCGGAGGTCTTCCGCAGCTGGATCCCGCAGGACCTGGACATGCGCTGGCTCTCGGGCGAGCGACTCTTCACCGTGCTGCAGGAAGCGGCGCCGACGAGCGTTCGCGACGCCGACCCGGCGTTCTGGCAGCTGCGTCTCGACGCCCTGCGCATGGCAAACCGGCCCGACCAGTTCGACGAGGCGGCGATCGACTATTGCGTCACCTACGAGGTCTCGCCGCCGTCGTGGGAACCGGCGCGCTGCGTCGTCCGCATCACCGGCTCGAACCAGGGCACGACGCAGCCGCAGCTCTCGGTCGTGAGCGACGTCTCGACGAGCTTTCAGGAATCGCAACTCACCGATGCGCCGAACATGGTCGAGGTCGGCACGGTCGAACTCTCGGGTCAGCTCGTCGGCGACATCGCGACGACGCTCGCGAAGATGGACAGCGAGCTCGGCGCGGCCAAGATCGTCAACGTCTCGTGCACGCGCCTGATCCGGGTCGACTTCATCGCCGCCGGCGACCTGCTCAACTGGGTCCTGGCGCGGCGCAACGAGAACCGCACCGTCAACTTCGTAGACGCCCACCGAATGGTCGCGCTGTTCTTCGGCGCGATGGGCATCAACGAGCACGCCAACGTCAAGGTCCGCACGATATAGAGCCCCCACGCTCCCTGTGGTCGCTGCCCCCGCGGGGGCGGCAACGCCCTTGGGGCGGCCCGGCGGGCGTTGCGCCTCTTCGACTTGAATCCCTGCCGCGCCGGCACAATCTCGTTGCGATGGACACTTATCACGGCACGACGATCGTCAGCGTCCGGCGCGGCAG
>JAYVVB010000049.1:0-3056 GCA_043787455.1 Rhizobacter sp. | reverse complement strand
TGCTCTCGCCAGGCGAGAAGCTGCGCGACCGGGGCATCGAGCGCGGCCTGGTCTACGCCGCGACGCCGGCGAGCGACTTCATCTGCGGCACGCTGCAGCTCGCCGCTGGCATCAACCTGCACGTTTTCACGACCGGGCGCGGCACGCCCTACGGTCTTGCCGAAGTGCCGGTGATCAAGGTTGCGACGAGGAGCGACCTGGCGCGGCGCTGGCACGACCTGATGGACGTGAACGCCGGCCGCATCGCCGAGGGCACGGCGACCATCGAGGACATCGGCTGGGAGCTCTTTCGCCTGATGCTCGACGTTGCGAGCGGCCGCAAGAAGACCTGGGCCGAGCACTGGAAGCTGCACAACGCGCTCGTGCTCTTCAATCCCGCGCCGGTGACCTGATCGGGATCGCCGTCGTCGTGCCGGTCGGTGAGAAAGCGCTCCCAGTCGCTGGCGTCGCGCCAGAGCAATGAAAAGTGAAGCAGCCGCCGCCGCGCTGCTTTGCTCGATACCAGCGCCGACAGGACGAGCTGGCCATTCGCCTCGATCAGCGCGACGCCTCGTTCCCTGTCGACAGCGTTGCGAGCCTCGGCGAGCTCACGGCGCAACTCGGCGATCTCCCCGCGCGCAGGCTGTCGGCCTGCGCTTGCAGCAGAGCGAGCAACTGAGTCGCCGAAGTCAGCGCCGGCGCTTCAGATCCGGAGGGCCGCATCGACCAGCCGCAGGAGCGCCTCCGGGTCCACCGGCTTGATCACGGACTCGTCGAAGCCCGCTTCGAGGGCTCGCTCGGAGGCCTTCGCGCCGCTGTAGCCGGTGATTGCGACGATCGACGGCCGCAGGGCCTGGCCACGCGCGCGCATCCGCGAAGCGACTTCATAGCCGTCGATTCCGGGCAGTCCGATATCGCACAACACGAGCTGCGGCAGGGTGCGGTCGAACTGCTCGAGGCCGGCCTCGCCGTCGCGCGCGAGGGTGACGTCGTGGCCCGACAGGCGGAGCAGCTCGGCGAGGATGTCGCCGGCGTCGACGTTGTCTTCGACGACGAGGATGCGCGCCGAGCCAGCCGTCCGACCGGCCACGGTCTCGATGATCCGGTCGGGCAAGGCGTCGCGCTCGACGCAGGGCAAGGTCACGATGAACTCGCTGCCCTGGTCGCGACCGCCGCTCAGGGCCTCGACCGTGCCGCCGTGCAGCTCGACCATCCGGCTGACGACGGTCAGGCCGATGCCGAGCCCGCCCTGCGACCGGCTGAGGTTACGGTGGTCTTGGACGAACAGGTCGAAGACGGTGGGAAGCGCCTCTGGGGCGATGCCGATGCCGTTGTCGCGAACCCGGAGCTCGGCCACGGCGCCTTGCTGTCGAACGCTGACGGCAATGTCGCCGCCATCTTGCGTGTACTTCACGGCGTTCTGCAGGAGATTGCTCATGATCTGCGTCAGTCGCACCGGATCGCCATCGATGAAGAGCGGTGCCGGCGGCAGGTCGACCTCGAGCCGCTGGTGCTTCTCGGCGAGGGCGTCGGCGCAGGTCTCGAGCGCTTGCTGCAGGAACTCGGTCACCGCCGTGGCCCGTCGCTGCAGGATGACCTTGCCGTGCGTGAGGCGCGAGGCGTCGAGCAAGTCGTCGAGCAGTCGGACCATCTGCTCGACCTGGCGCCGCACGGCCTGGAGAACCGCCTTTGGGATCGACTGTCCGTCGAGACGGTCGAGCAATTCCACCGCGGTTCTGATCGGCGCCAGCGGATTGCGCAGCTCATGGGCGAGCATGGCGAGGAACTCGTCCTGCTGGCGCCGCGCCGCCTGGGCCTCGTCTCTCAGCTCCTGGGCCGTGACGGTGGCGATGACCAGTCTTTCGTTGACGCTGCGGAGCTCGTCGTTGTGCGCTTCTCGAGCGTCGAGCGCCGACGCGCGCGCCTCCAGGGCGCTCGCCCGCTCTCCGAGCGCCTGATCCATGAGGCGCGAGCAGGCCTCGCGCTCCTCTAACTCGGCGTCGCGCGTGTTCATGAGGAAGGCCGGGTCACCGAGCGCTGCCTGGCAGCAGCGCCGACGGTCGCGGGTGGCCGGTGAGCAGGGCCTCCATCTCCGGCCGGGGCGCACCGATGACGATGCCGTCGGCGGTGATGTCGTACAGGCACAGGGCGTGGCTGTGGGCGCTGTTGCGAACCTTGACCACCGCCAGAACGCGCTTGAGCTCGCCCTGCAACTCGACGTAGCGCTGGACGATGATGGCGTCGGTGAGGAAGGCCGCGCCGTAGGGGGAAAAGCGCAGATCGGTGTAGCGATCCTCCAGTTCGGACACCATCAGCACGGTCGCGCCCTGCGCCGTAAGCACCGCGACCATGCGATGCAGGGACTCGCGAAAGTCTTCCCGAAACGTCGGCGCGAGGGCCAGCTCGAAGCCCGACAGCGAATCGATCACGACCCGCGACGCGCCGGTGGCCGAGATCATCTCGGTCATCGCGAAGAGCGTCTCGTCGATCGACAGGTCGAGCGCCCGGGTGTCGATGACCCCGACATGGCCAGCGGCCACCAGCGCCTCGAGGCGAGGGCTGTGCGATTGCCCGGGACTCTTCTCGAAGGCCGCGACGACGCCCTTTTCGCCGACCCGCGCGCCTTCCTCGAGAAACGCGGTGGCGAGCAGCGACTTGCCCGATCCCGAGGGACCGGCGACAAGGAGGGAATACCCCTTCGGCAGCCCGCCGCCCATCATCTTGTCGAGGCGCGGCGTTCCCATCCCGAGCAGCGGCAGCCTGGTGTCGACGGCATCGTGCGTTGCCGATGCCTGGGACGAATCGGCCGGCATGGTGCGCGGAAAGACCTGGAGGCCTTCCTCGGTGATGCGGAAGGTGTGCAGCCCGGCGATCGCCGCCTGGCCGCGCGACTTTCCGACCTGGATCTTGCGGACCATGGCGTTGCGGTGCAGGCTTTGCATCAGGAAGAGGATGCCGTCGGCGAGGGTGAAGATCGGGTTCATCTCGCTGTCGAGGCTCATGTACTCGCCGACGAGGAAAGTGGTCGCCTGGCAGCTCGTCAGATGGATGCCGAGTCGTTGCACGAAGTGCTGCAG
>JAYVVB010000048.1:0-4993 GCA_043787455.1 Rhizobacter sp. | reverse complement strand
GGGTCTGGCGTGGCGCTGGGACGTTGGCGAGGAGATGCTTCCGCCCCGGAACCGCGCGTTCGAGCCGATCTCGCTTCCTCCCGTGACCGTTTTGCAGCGCGTTGAGCAGACTAATCGGCAGGCCCGTGTCGAGCGACTGACGGCCGGATGCTCTAGACTTTGCAAATGTTCCGCATTCAGCGAATCATCATCGCGCTCGTTGTCGCCGTGGCGTTGCCGTTTCAAGGGGTGACGGCGGCGACCATGGCGGCGTGCGGACCGAGCCACCACCGGATGGACGGCCTTGCGCAGGCGCACAGCCATTTTGACCAAGATGACCAGCCGGAAGTGGTGACCGGTGGCGACGACCGTCCATCGGTGCATTCGCACGAACCGTCGCTCGCGGGCGAACACGCGCAGGCGGACCACCACGCTGTGCATGGCGGCCTGGACAAGGTGTCCAAGTACAAGTGCAGCGCTTGTGCGTGCTGTGCGGCGGCTGCAATTCCTTCGCCGACGGCAATCCTCGAATCCGTCTCCTTGCCGGAATTCTTCCCTCCCCTCGAGCCGAGCGGCATCGCCGCTTTTCTCACCGAAGGTCCCGAGCGACCCCCTCGATCCGTCCTCGCCTGACGCGCCGTCCGGTGCGGTAGCGGTGCCTTGCGCGCCGCCTGCCGTGCTCGGCGGCTCTGCGGCCACAGCTGGCGACGCCAGTCTGCGGTCTTGCAATCTGCGAGGACAACCATGGCATTTCCATTGCGCGGTATCGGCATCCCGGTACTGCTGGCCCTGACGACCGGAGTCGTCCAGGCACAGACCGTTGCCCGGCCTGCGTCGGCAGCAGCATCATCGCCAGCGACGGCGTCGTCGGCGGCACATGGCTCGAGTTACCGGTCGGCGTTCGAAAGCTATCGCTCTTTCTCCGACCAGCCGCTGATGCCTTGGCGTGAGGCGAATGACGTCGTCAGGCGCGTCGGTGGCTGGCAAGCCTATGCGCGCGAAGGCCAGGGTGAGGTGCCCGCCGGCGGCGAAAACGCAGGTGCGATGCCCGCGGGCCACGCCGGGATGGACATGCGTCCCTCGGCCGCGTCGGGCACGCCCGCGCCCATGTCGCCGGCAGCGAGCAGTCCGGGGCCGTCTCCAGCGCCCGTCAAGGTGCCTCCCGCATCCGTGCCTCGGCCCGCTGCCAACGCTGCATCGGGCGCGCGGCCCGCCGGCCCAACCGAACCAAAGAAGCCATGAAGGAAATCACTGGTCCTTGTCGCTCTTCGCGACCCGTGCGATGGGCCGCTGCCGCGGCAAGCGCGGTCGCACTCGGCGGCTGTGCCACCACATCCATCGAGCAGAACTTCACCAGTGCCCAACAGCTGAGCCGCGAACGCCTCGGCACAGAAGTGAAATGGCTGCGAACCGACGAAGCGCGCCGCGATGCCCGAACGGAGGTCGACAAATTGCTCGCGGCGCCCCTCGCTGCGGACGGCGCGGTGCAGATCGCGCTGGCCTACAGCCCCGCCTTGCAGGCGATGCTCTATGAGGGTGCAGCGAACTCGGCGTCGGCAACGCAGTCGGCACGCTTGCCGAACCCGGTGTTCGCTTTCGAGCGGCTCGTTCGCAACGAGGCAGGCATCCGTGAGCTCGAAATCACCCGCGCCCTGAGCCTTTCGGTGCTCGATCTGCTCTTGTTGCCCACACGCCTGCGCCTTGCGGACTACCAGCAGCAGGCGAACCGGTTTGCGCTCGCTGCCAGCATCGTGCAAGCCGCCACCGAGGCTCGCCAGACCTGGGTCGCCGCCGTCGCAGCCCAGCAGTCGCTTCAATACGCCCGACAGGTCAAGGCCAGCGGAGACGCAACGGCTGAATTGGCTCGCCGCATGCAGGCGGTCGGCAACTACAGCAAGTTGCAGCGGGCCCGTGAGCAGGCTTTTGCGGCCGACGCCGTAACGCAGCTTGCACGTGCGATGCAAGCGGTTCGCAGCAGCCGCGAGGCTTTGGTCCGCGCTCTCGGTCTCGATGCCAAGCAAGCCGAGGCCTTGACCCTTCCCGAGCGTCTGCCCGACCTGCCACAGGCACCGAACGACGAAGGGGTGGTTGCCCAAGCCGCGATGGACCAGCGCCTCGACGTGCAGCTCGCCCGAGCGAGCCTCGAATTCATCGCGCGGGAACAAGGCTTGACCACCGTCACGAGCTTCGTCAACGGGCTTGAGATCGGTGTGAAGAACGACAGCCAGACCGGCGTCGCAATTCAGAGAGGCTTCGACGTGTCGGTACCGCTGCCGATCTTCGACTTTGGCGACGCTGCGCGCTCGAGGGCGCGCGCCACCTACATGGCGGCGCTCAATCGCGCAGCGCAACTGACCGTCGACGCCAGCTCGCAAGTGCGCGAAAGCTACGGCAGTTACCGGACGGCCTACGACATCGCACGGCACTACCGCGATGAGATCGTGCCGCTGCGCAAGACGATTGCCGACGAAAACGTCCTTCGCTACAACGGCATGCTGATCGGCGTCTTCGAGTTGCTCGCCGACTCGCGCGAGCAGATCACGAGCGTCCTGCTGGCCATCGACGCGCAGCGCGACTTCTGGCTCGCCGACGCGGCGCTTAAGGCGGCCTTGATCGGCAGGCCGATGAACGCCATGTCGATGGAGAGCAGCGCACCGATGAGCGCCGGCGCCATATCGGCCCGTCCATGAACCCAACGATCCTCCCCATGACAACCAATCGACGAAATTTTTTGCTCGGCAGTGCGGGTGCCGGCGTGGCCGTTGCGGCCGCGAGTGTGAGCAAGGTGGCGATGGCCGCGCTGCCGGAGCCTGTACTGCAAACCACGCCCAACACCATGCCGCCGCTGGTGCCCAACACAGGGCGCAACTACAACCCCGTGGTCACGCTCAACGGCTGGACGCTGCCCTGGCGCATGAACGTCGGCATCAAGGAATTCCACCTCGTTGCCGAGCCGGTCGTGCGCGAGATGGCACCGGGTTTCAAGGCGCATCTCTGGGGCTACAACGGCCAGTCGCCGGGGCCGACGATCGAGGTCGTCGAGGGCGATCGCGTCCGCATCTTCGTCACCAACAAGCTGCCCGAGCACACCTCGATCCACTGGCATGGCCAGCGCGTTCCGAACGGCATGGACGGCGTGACCGGGTTGACCCAACCGCCCATCCAGCCGGGCAAGACCTTCGTCTACGAGTTCGTCGCGCGCCGGCCGGGCACTTTCATGTACCACCCGCATGCCGATGAGATGACGCAGATGGCGATGGGAATGATGGGCTTCTGGGTCACGCATCCGAAGGCCAGGCACCCGCTCATCGACGAGGTCGACCGCGATTTCGTCTTCCTGCTCAACGCCTACGACGTCGAGCCGGGGGCCTACACGCCCAAGATCATGACGATGCTCGACTTCAACCTGTGGTCATGGAACAGCCGTGTCTTTCCCGGGATCGATTCACTGAACGTGCGCCAGGGTGACAAGGTACGCATCCGCATGGGCAACCTGACGATGACGAACCACCCGATGCACATCCACGGGCACGAGTTCTTCGTGACCGGCACCGATGGGGGACCGACCCCCAAATCGAGCCGCTGGCCGGAGGTGACGACCGACGTCGCAGTCGGCCAGATGCGCCAGCTCGAATTCATCGCCGAGGAAGAAGGCGACTGGGCGTTTCACTGCCACAAAAGCCACCACACGATGAACGCGATGGGGCACGAGGTGCCGACCATGATCGGCGTCGACCACCGCAAGGTCGTACGCGAGATCACCCAGCTCATTCCCGACTACATGGTGATGGCCGAGCGTGGCATGGCCGACATGACCGAGATGGAGATGCCGATCCCCGACAACACGGCGCGAATGATGGGCGGCGACGGCCCGTTCGGCTCGGTCGAGATGGGCGGCATGTTCAGCGTCATCAAGGTGCGGCGCGAGCAGAAGCAGGGCGACTACAAGGACCCCGGCTGGTTCAAGCACCCGCCCGGCACCAACGCCTTCGAATGGACCGGCGCGATGCCGGAGCCCGCGCGCTTCCTGTCCGAGGGCGGCCAATCCATGCCCTCGAGCCCTCGTCCCAAGGGGCTACCGGAGGTCGAGGTGCAGATTCGCAAACCGGTCGGCCATGCTGGCCACGAATAACCGCCTCCATCAACCAAGGACCTACATGAAAACGATCAGAACCTTCGTCGGCATCGCCGCTTGCCTAGCCATAGGCAGCGTGGCTTTCGCGCATGGCGATGAGGACCACGCCGCGAAGCCAGGCAGCAAGGCGACAGCGCACGAACACCTTCATGACGGCGCCGCGATCGGCGAGCCGGGCGACAGCGCCCGGGTCGACCGGACGGTCCAGGTCAGCATGTCCGACGCGATGCGTTTTTTGCCTTCCAGCATTCCGGTGCGGCAGGGGGAGACGATTCACTTCGTCATCCACAACGAAGGGCAGCTCCGCCACGAGATGGTGCTCGGCACCGAGCATGAACTCAAAGAGCATTACGAACTCATGAAGAAGTTTCCTGAGATGGAGCACGCCGACGCAGAGGCCGTCACAGTCGCGCCGGGGAAGACTGGAGAAATCATCTGGCGCTTCACCAAGGCGGGAACCGTCAACTTCGCATGCCTCGAGTCCGGCCACTACGACGCCGGAATGAAGGGCTTGGTCAAGGTTTCAGCAGTCAAAGGCACGGCACGCAAACAGGAAAGCAGCTCCAGCAACAAGCCATGACGCGCCGGTCCAATCAATCACTCCGTCTCTCAACCCTTATCTAGGAACGGTCATGAAAACCGCTTCATCCTTCTTTTCTGCTGCGGCCGTCGTATTCGCCGCCATCTCTTCGGCTGGCGCACTGGCGCAGAGTGCGAATGCACCTGCGATGAGCTCCGATGCAAAGAACTCGTCGACCGCCGCGAGCGACATGACTGAAGGCGAAGTTCGCAAGGTCGACATGGAGACCAAAAGGATCACCCTGAGGCACGGCGAAATCAGGAGCTTGGGAATGCCCGGCATGACCATGGTTTTTCGGG
>JAYVVB010000047.1:0-4001 GCA_043787455.1 Rhizobacter sp. | reverse complement strand
CGCTGTCGGGCGCCATCGACGAGCGCCGCGAGATCGGTTCCCTGCATGCGCCGGACTGACAGGAACTCCTCCTGTGCCGCGATCCAGTCGGGAACGTACAGGTCGACCAGCGGCTGCCCCTTCGCCACGCGGTCCAGGGTCGCGCGCACATAGAGCCGCTCGACGTAGCCCGTGGCGCGCGCCTGCACGACGGCCTGATCGCGCTCGTTGAAGGCGATGCTGCCGACGGCCGACACCTGCGGTGACAGCGTTCCTTCGGTCACCAACGCGGTTCGCACGCCGAGGTTCTGCTGAATCCGCGGGCTGACGGTAACGTTGCCCTGATCGCTGTCGCCGTCGGCGTAGACCGGCGACATCATCATGTCCATGAACGGCGACTTGGCCGGCTTGTCGAACTTGCTCGCAGGGACCATCGGGTCGTGGTAATAGAGGATCTTCTTGCCAGTCACCGGGTCGACGTCGCCCGCCTTGAGGCCAGCCTGGATGTGCCGGCGCGTCGCCTCCTCGCCCTCAGCCGCGCTCGGCGGTCCCGCGGCGACTCCGGAGCTTGTGATGCCGGTCTCGGCGTGGCGGCCGGCCGAGGCAGTGGCGCCCTCGCCTCGCTGCATGCCCAGCCGATACAGGCCATAGCCGCTGCCGCCGAGAACACCGGCAACAATCAACCAGAGCAAGGTATTTGTCGGCTTCATGAAGTGCCTTTCGGGGCGGGTCATCGAGGAGCCGCTGTCGGTACGAGATGGCCGGCTGGGACGAGGTAGGTGAGCTGTGCCCACAGGCGCGCCGTCTCCGCCTCGAGACGCAGTCGATCGATGCGCGTGTCGATTTCCGCGCGCCGCGCTTCCAGAACCGCGGCCAGCACCCCGCCGCCGCGATAGGCGGCGAGCGACGCACGCGTCCGGTCGCCCGCCTGCGGCAGCAACGACGCGTCGTAACGCGTCAGCCGATCGAGATCACTGCGCCATTCCTGCAGCATCGACAGCGCCTCCGCGACGTGCGCGCGTGTCGCCTCCTCGCGCTCAGCGCGCATCTGCTCGACAGTGGACAGCTTGGCGGCGAGCTCCCGGTCCTGACGGTTCTTCTGGTCCCATTGCAGTGGAATGGAGAGGTTGAGCGAGACCATGTTCGAGTACGCCGGGCCGCGCTGGCTGTACATCAGCTCGACACTGACATCGGCCTGCTTGTCGCTGCGTGCCACATCGGCCTCGGCCTGCGCCCTCGCCTCCTGCTTGAGCATCACCTCGATCTGCGGGTGGTGAGCAAGTTGCGTTTCGAGGTCTTCGGCGCGCAGGCTGACCGCATCGATGGCCGGCGGAGTGCCCTGGGTTCCCGCCGCGGCCGGGCCGATCCAGCGTGCGAGCTGGATCGTGGCCGTCGCGACTTGACGCTCCGTCTGGGCGACGCGGTCTTCGATCTGCGCAACAGCCGTTCGCGCCGCGAAGACGTCGGCCTGCGCGCCTCGGCCGCCGCGGTATGCAGCGTCCGCCGCTTCGATCTGCAGCCGGGCTTCGTCGCGCTGCGAGATCAGCACGTCGCGCATCCTCCCCTGATATGCGCGATCCAGCCACGCGATGGCAGTGTCGCGCTGCAGGTTGGCGAGAACCAGTTGACGAGCTGCCGCTGCGACTTCGGCCTCGCGTTCGAATCGCGCGCTGCGCGCCTCGAGCTTGCTGCCGCGAGTGATCTCCTGCATCACGCTGACGGAGCGCTGCGTCATGAAATCGCGGGTCAGGCTGAAACGATCGGGCCCGTCGATCGGCAGGTTGTTGATGCCGGCTTTGAGAATCGGATCCGGGCGCTGGCCGGCCGCGACGGCCATTTCCCGCGACGCGGCTGCCGCTGCGTCCTGAGCCGGCAATTGGCGAGAGCGCTCTTCCGCCAGGCGTAGCGCGTCATCCAACGTCAATGGCCCGGAGTGAGCCAACGGGATGCCGGAACCAACGGCAGCGAGGAGAAAGACGAGACGGCGTGCCGTCTCGCCGGCGCGCCGGCGCCGCATGGCGGAGAAGAGAGGACGACAGAACATGAAATCTCCAGGACGAACGACGAGGTCGAACTTCGGTCGGGCGCCAACGTCGCGCAGTCGGCGCGGCGGCGACCGAGTACGCGCTGAGGGCCGAGCTACGTCAGGCCGACAGCACGCAGCGCGGAGAAATCAGATTCGAAAGACGCAGTGCAGGATGGCGTGCGGCGGTGGACCTGCGGCCTGAGCGGCGTCCGGAGCCGAATAGACAGGGCTGATCCCCGTCGTGTTTCCGGGCTCGAAGGGACGCGGATACAGGAGGATGGGGACGGCGGTCAGAAAGACGGGTGCCATCCCGGCGTCGACGCTTTGTTGGCCGTGCCGGCAGTGCTCAACGCACAGATTGGCTGCGGCCTCGTCGATCTGGTCACAACCCGGCGCCATCGCGATCGGCTCGCCGGCAGGCAGCGATGCTTGTGCGGCGAGGCTGGAAGATGCCGCCTCCGCGTTCGCACCGGAATTCATGGGCATGAGGCGCGGGCACGCGTAGCTCGCTACCGCGAACTGCGCAAACAGCAACCCGACAATCAGCCCACGGCAGATTGCTTTGCTGGAGGCTCGCGACAAACTCACACCTTCATTTTAGATGCAGCAGCCGTGAGTTGTCCCGTGTTGCTTCTCTAAACGCCTTGGCCATTTGCGTCCAGCCAATCGGTGTGCGATCTTCGACACATATCTTCTACCTGGCGGTCGGTACGCCCGAGGCTACCAAACGAACACCGGCCGTACCGCCGGCGTCGTCGTAGATCCGCAGGATGAAGAAGGCGACAAGGTTCAATCCCTCGGCGACTAATTTCAAGGCAATGTGATCGCCCCGCACTTGAGCCGAGCGCCATTCTGTTCGCTGAAACGATTAACCGCAGCAACAGCCGCTTCGGGTCGCGGACCGGCTCTGGGAAACAAGGGCACCCGCGATAGGTACAGCCGCATAGCCGGCGGCAATGATCGCGGCGCCCAGTTTCGTCGCACCTGCGTCAGTCGACTCGATCTCGACCAGATGTTTGGCGAGGTCGATGTTGACCTGTGCGTTCGCATCGACCGCCTTCACCGCCTTGGTGATGGTGCCGACGCAATGGCCGCAGGTCATGTCGTTCCTTGGAAGGTAACCATCGTCTTGCTCCAGACAGGGACATTGGTGAAGAGCATACTGTCGACATTGACATCGTTGGAATGTCAAGCGCGAGTTGCAAAGGCCCTGTTTGCGAAGCGGAAGACCTCTCGACTGCTTGACTATCCCATGGTGGGAAGCATCACACTGCCCCCTTCGGCGACATTCAATATCGAGAAACGATGAACACAAGCCTTCTTTCGGCGGCTGATTCCGCCGAGATCGATCTGCAGATCACAGGGATGACCTGCGCCTCTTGCAGCACCCGGGTCGAAAAGGCCCTCAAGGCCGTCCCCGGCGTCACGGATGCCAGCGTCAACCTCGCCACCGAGCACGCGATCATCCACGCAGATCCTTCAGTGAGCGCAGAGACCCTGGCCGCCGCCGTTCGCAAGGCCGGCTACGACATCGCGACGAAAGAAACGGTGCTGCAGATCGAAGGCATGACGTGCGCCTCCTGCGTGGCCCGTGTCGAAAAGGCCTTGCTGAAGGTGCCCGGCGTTTCGACGGCGTCCGTCAACCTGGCGACGGAGCGCGCCACCGTGCATGCCTTGCCGTCGGTTCGCGTCGCAGCCCTCGTGGAAGCGGTCGACAAGGCCGGCTACGGCGCCAAGGATGTGGCCGACGACACCCGTGCGGATACGCCGAAACAGCGTCTGCCGTCTTGGTGGCCGATCGCTGCCAGCGCAGCGCTGACCCTTCCACTCGTCGTGCCCATGTTCGCGCAGCTGTTCGGCGTTCACTGGATGCTCGACGGCTGGCTGCAACTCGCATTCGCGACGCCGGTCCAGTTCTGGCTCGGCTGGCGCTTCTATCGTGCCGCCTACAAGGCCGTGCGCGCCGGCACCGGCAACATGGATCTGCTCGTGGCGC